>NZ_CAOLGM010000092.1:0-19186 GCF_948475835.1 uncultured Escherichia sp.
GGCGCTGTGTCTGGCATGCCTGCAATCCGGGAAACCGGACCAGGAAAAAACTTGCAGGCCATAACAGTATCTACAAAATCAATCGCTTTTCAGCAACACCTCTTCCAGCCACTGGCGCAGCTCCACGGGCGCGGCTTTCAGGCTGTTAGATCCACGCGTAATCGTCGCGATGCCCGCGCCGAGTTCATTTTTTAACTCACGCTGGCTCATTTCGCCGCGCAACAGCTCTTCGACAATACGCACGCGAGTCCCCAACGCTTCGCGCTCATCTGGCGTCAGCATCAGATTTAACAACGGTAAATGGAGATCGTTTTGGTAGGCATTCTTAAGCAGGTCGACAAAACGTAACCACTCCTGGTGACGCTGTTCTGCCATCGCTGCTGAATAGGGTGATTGTTGGGCCATAATATGTCGCCATTGTTAGCGGGGGAAGCAAAATGCCTCCCCCGGTTGTACTCGCTAAAGAGTACGATAGCATATCATAAACGTGCGGATCAGTAACGACGTCCCCATTCCGTGGCGCTCATCAACGTCGGTTTATCCCCCATGAAATAGCGGTAGTAAGCGTCATAAGCCAGCACGTTCTTCACATAACCGCGCGTCTCGGAGAACGGAATACTCTCGACAAATGCCACAGCGTCGATACGCCCGGCGCTGTTGCCAAGCCAGGTTCGCACCCGCCCTGGTCCGGCGTTATAAGCTGCTGAGGAGAAAATACGGTTATTGCCAAACTGCTGATAAACATATTGCAGATAACTGGTGCCAATGTTGATATTCGTTTCCGGATCCAGCAATTGCCCAGGGCTACTATAACCGGGAATAGAGAACATCTTCACCGTATGGGTCGCTGTACCAGGCATAATCTGCATCAGGCCGCTGGCCCCTACCGGTGATTTCACTTTTGGATTCCAGGCGCTCTCCTGACGGGCAATCGCCATCGCATAGCTTTGCGGGATCTCCTTACCGCTGGTGTAGCGTTTGAAAAGATCGTTGTAAGCCAGCGGGAATCGCTCTTCCAGATGATCCCATAGCTTCCCGGCGATCGTTGCCTGAACGCTAAGATCCCACCATTGGTTGTTGAAAGCATACCGCGCCAGTTGAGCCTGCTCTGTTTTTGACTTGCTCTTCACCAGATTGGCCCACTCGCTACGCGCGGTGTTATCGAGATTCCAGTACATCAACTCGCGCACGCGCGCCATCTCCGGCCCCTGAGTCAGGGCGCTGTCAACATTCTGCGGCGCTTTATCAATCTTCAGCTCATACTCTTCTCCGATGCGTTGTGCTGCAACCATCGGGTAGAAACCACGCTGTTGCATGAGTTGATGCAAAATCTCTTTCGCTTCAGCTTCACGTCCGCGTTCCAGCAATAAATCCGCCTGCCAGTAACGCCATTCATCTTTCTCTTTTGCTTCCATCGGCAGACGCGCCAGCCAGGTATTCAGGCCGCGACGATCGCCGGTGCCAAGTGCCATTCGCACACGGCGTTCAATCAACGACGTGGATTGCGAGCGCATAATGGCGTCATCGCGCCATTTCGCCTGCTTGTCGGTGACATCGTTGCCCATCAAACGCCAGGCGACGATATCGCGCAGCTCCTGAATCTGATCTTCATTAAGCTGCTGCGCCTGGGCAAGCGACGGGATCATCAGCCGTGCATTTTCAGCATCCTGCCGCGCCACACTGGCAAACGCCACCGCTGCCATTTGACGGGTAAAATCGGTCGCTCCGGTTGTACGCACGAAGGTCAGTACCGTATTAGGGTTGTTCGCCAGTGAAATGATTGCCGAGGCGATAGTCTGGTAATCGGCAGGCATCTGCCCTGCCAGCACTGTTACCAGGCCAGTGTTACCCGCTTTCATCGCCAGACGGATACGCTCTAAATACGCCAGCGGATCTTGTTTACCTGACGCACGCCAGACGCTAAATAACTTGTCACAGGCGTTAGGCTGGCTCTTGCCGGTTAGCCACAGCTCTTTCGCCCCTTGCCAGGCTTCTTCACTCTGCCCGGTGTTCCATTTCGCATAGTAGTAATTACATTGCGCTTCGGTAGTTCCGGGCTTTTCCGGGCTAAAGGCTAACAAGCCACGCCAGTCTTCACGCCGCGCCAGTTCATTGACGAAACGAGATTGCAGCGTGCGAGCGGGAGGAAGCGTGGGGTTAGCGCGAACAAAGTTAGTGACCGTCACCGCCGGTTGATTCATCAGATCATCGGTGATCTGGCGGTATTCCAGGTAGGGATAAAGCGGATAATCCTTCAGTCCAGGCATCATTTGTTCGACCACATCCATTTGTCGATTATCCCAGGCCTGCTTGATTTGCGCGTAACGGCTACGCTGCTCATCCAGTGAGTCGGCTCGCGCCACGCTGCTGACCGTCAGCAGACAGACACCGGCAGCCAACAGCCGCCAGGTAACTTGTTTGGCTTTTTCCACAAGCGCATCCTCTAAGTGTAAATACATCAATGCAGCGTCATGCCGCGTAATAGATTTATGCTAACCAGTCATTGCCGTTTACGCCACGTTACGGACACTTTTTTACTTTTACTGCGAAGGTGATCGACCAACTGGGATTAGGCGGGGAAAAAGGCTACACTTCGCCTTTGAAAACTCATCATCACGATAAACATAGAGGCGAAGTCCAACGTGGCTCAATTCGTTTATACCATGCATCGTGTCGGCAAAGTTGTTCCGCCGAAACGTCATATTTTGAAAAACATCTCTCTGAGTTTCTTCCCTGGGGCAAAAATTGGTGTCCTGGGTCTGAACGGCGCGGGTAAGTCTACCCTGCTGCGCATTATGGCGGGCATTGATAAAGACATCGAAGGTGAAGCGCGTCCGCAGCCAGACATCAAGATTGGTTACCTGCCGCAGGAACCGCAGCTGAACCCGGAACACACCGTGCGTGAGTCCATTGAAGAAGCGGTTTCTGAAGTGGTTAACGCCCTGAAACGCCTGGATGAAGTGTATGCGCTGTACGCCGATCCGGATGCCGATTTTGACAAGCTGGCCGCTGAACAAGGCCGTCTGGAAGAGATCATTCAGGCTCACGACGGTCATAACCTGAACGTACAGCTGGAGCGTGCGGCGGATGCGCTGCGTCTGCCAGATTGGGACGCGAAAATCGCTAACCTCTCCGGTGGTGAGCGTCGTCGCGTGGCGTTGTGCCGCCTGCTTCTGGAAAAACCAGACATGCTGCTGCTCGACGAACCGACCAACCACCTGGATGCCGAATCCGTGGCCTGGCTGGAACGCTTCCTGCACGACTTCGAAGGCACCGTTGTGGCGATTACTCACGACCGTTACTTCCTCGATAACGTTGCAGGCTGGATCCTCGAACTTGACCGCGGTGAAGGTATTCCGTGGGAAGGCAACTACTCCTCCTGGCTGGAGCAGAAAGATCAGCGCCTGGCGCAGGAAGCTTCACAAGAAGCGGCGCGTCGTAAGTCGATCGAGAAAGAGCTGGAGTGGGTACGTCAGGGAACTAAAGGCCGCCAGTCGAAAGGTAAAGCACGTCTGGCACGCTTTGAAGAGCTGAACAGCACCGAATATCAGAAACGTAACGAAACCAACGAACTGTTTATTCCACCTGGACCGCGTCTGGGCGATAAAGTGCTGGAAGTCAGCAACCTGCGTAAATCCTACGGCGATCGCCTGCTGATTGATGACCTGAGCTTCTCGATCCCGAAAGGGGCGATCGTCGGGATCATCGGTCCGAACGGCGCGGGTAAATCGACCCTGTTCCGTATGATCTCCGGTCAGGAACAGCCGGACAGCGGCACCATCACTTTAGGTGAAACGGTGAAACTGGCGTCGGTTGATCAGTTCCGTGACTCAATGGATAACAGCAAAACCGTTTGGGAAGAAGTTTCCGGCGGGCTGGATATTATGAAGATCGGCAACACCGAGATGCCAAGCCGCGCCTACGTTGGCCGCTTTAACTTTAAAGGGGTTGATCAGGGTAAACGCATTGGTGAACTTTCCGGTGGTGAGCGCGGTCGTCTGCATCTGGCGAAGCTGCTGCAGGTTGGCGGCAACATGCTGCTGCTCGACGAACCAACCAACGACCTGGATATCGAAACCCTGCGCGCGCTGGAAAACGCCCTGCTGGAGTTCCCGGGCTGTGCGATGGTTATCTCGCACGACCGTTGGTTCCTCGACCGTATCGCCACGCACATCCTGGACTACCAGGATGAAGGTAAAGTTGAGTTCTTCGAAGGTAACTTTACTGAGTACGAAGAGTACAAGAAACGCACGCTGGGCGCAGACGCACTGGAGCCGAAGCGTATCAAGTACAAGCGTATTGCGAAGTAATGCGTAAAATGCCGGATGCGGCGTGAACGCCTTATCCGGCCTACAAACCAAGAAATTTCAATACGTTGTGAATCTCCAGGCCTGATAAGACGCGGTAAGCGTCGCATCAGGCATTGAGCACCGAATGCCGGATACGGCGTGAACGCCTTTTCCGGCCTACAACAGCCTTAGTATCCGCAAATTCGTAGCGGGTCACCCGTGCTGATTCTTTTAAACCTTGTTTAATCTCGACAGCCTCTTCCAGAGAGGTTTTCAACTCATCAAAAAACTTATTTTATACCTCGCCTTTGAGCCGTTTCATCGCGGTTATCTCTGCTCCCCCATCATCTCCCGCACCAACTCCACGCAGCGCAGGAAACGGCTGTCATAATCGTCCTCTTCAACCCGCACGAATTCGATATTGTTCTCTTCCAGCATCTCCACCAGCAAGTTCTGGAACTCTTTGCGATCCACCGAACTGCCGAGGCTGCGTAAACCATCCGCCACCCACGGCGTGTTGTTCTCCAGCAGGATCACCAGATCGAAACGGTATTCATCAATCAACGCCTGTACGAACGGATGCTCACGCCCTTCGTACTTTTTGCAGAACGCCTGGGTAGTGACAAAATCAGTGTCAATAAACGCCACTTTATTGGCATATTTCACTGCAAAATCAATGTATTGTGCGTGGCCCAGCGCGATTTTATCGTAATCGGAATACTGCAATGCGATCTCATCACCGCCGAGGTGTGAAAAGACATAATCGCGACCATATTCCCACGCACTGGTGGTATTGAAGATATTGGCAAGTTTGTTTACCAGGGTGGATTTACCGCTCGACTCGCCACCAAGGATCGCCACGGTACGTACAAAGAACGGCTTCACTTCCGTAGGAATATATTCCCAGTAGCGGAACGGGTTTTCGCGGATCTGCGCACCGCTGATACTCATAAAGGTACGTTTCGGATCGACCAGCACCGTATCGATCCCCAGATGTTCCATATACTGTGGCGCATCGGCTTCTTCCGAGGTGTAGATCAGGTCCGGCTGAATCCCCTTTTCAGCCATAAACTTTTTGATGCCGTTGCTCCACACATCCCAGCCGTGCGGATACGGCTCCATGCCCTCTTCGTTGAAAGCATGAATGCGAATATTTTTCTGATATTTAAAAGTTTGTAATAACCAGCGCAGACGATCCGGCACCGTGGGCTGCTGCGACATGGCGCTGTCTTCAAACAACGCGCGGTCGCGGGTATCGTCAAAACCCATAATGATATGCAGCTCGTCAACCTGGCTACAGGCGCGCTGGATAAGGTAGATATGTCCGGTATGCAGCGGGTAGAACTTACCGAATACGACACCAATGGTTTTCTTCTGTCGGGGAAATTCAAGCCCCAAAAAACGGTGCAACGCCTCCAGCTTTTGCGCGCTGGGGCTTTTAATTTTGGCATTCAGTAACTGGCTTAAATACCCTTTGGTCATACCGCTGGCATCAGCTACCTGCTGTAGCGTGCAGCCCTGTTGCTTGATGGCAGTTTTCAGGTAATCAAATGACGACATATCTCCCTCCGTATCTCTCATTATAAGTCGTCGAACACGCTAAGCGCGTCGGAGAGTTTTTTAACGCCAAAAATCTGCATCCCTTCCGGCGCTTTTTTCGGTACGTTAGCCGCCGGAACAATCGCCCGGCGAAAACCGTGTTTCGCCGCTTCTGAAATTCGTTCCTGACCGCTGGGCACCGGGCGGATCTCCCCTGCCAGCCCGACTTCACCAAACACCACCAGATCCTGTGGCAGCGGTCTGTCACGCAGGCTGGAAACCATCGCCAGCAGTAACGCTAAATCGGCACTGGTTTCGGTTACCTTCACGCCGCCGACCACGTTCACAAATACATCCTGATCGGCCATTTGCAGACCACCGTGACGGTGCAAGACAGCCAGCAGGATTGCCAGACGGTTTTGTTCCAGCCCCACTGCCACGCGGCGCGGATTCGCCATCATCGAGTGATCGACCAGCGCCTGAATCTCCACCAGCAACGGACGCGTTCCTTCCCACACCACCATCACGGAGCTGCCGGAGGTCACTTCATCTCCGCGACTTAAGAAAATTGCCGAAGGGTTGCTGACTTCACGCAGCCCCTGTTCGGTCATCGCGAAGACGCCCAGCTCATTCACCGCGCCGAAGCGGTTTTTATGGCTGCGCAAGGTGCGAAAACGGGAGTCGGCATCACCATCCAGAAGCACCGAACAGTCGATACAGTGTTCCAGCACTTTAGGGCCAGCCAGCGAGCCATCTTTGGTTACGTGCCCAACCATGACAATCGCCACACCGCGCGTTTTGGCGAAGCGCGTCAGATAAGCCGCCGTTTCACGCACCTGCGCCACGCTACCAGGCGATGATTGTACATCCGCCATATGCATCACCTGGATCGAGTCAATTACCATCAGTTTCGGTTGCTCTTCTTCGGCAATCAGGCAGATCTGCTCGATGCTGGTTTCCGACAACATATTGAGATTGTCAGTCGGCAGGCCAAGTCGATGAGCGCGCATTGCCACCTGTTGCAGCGACTCTTCGCCGGTGACATACAGCGTTTTCATCTGCTGGGCCAGTTTGCACAGCGTTTGCAGCAACAGCGTGGATTTCCCCGCACCAGGGTTACCGCCAATCAGAATGGCACTTCCTGGCACCACGCCGCCGCCTAGTACGCGGTCGAACTCTTTAAATCCGGTGGAAAAACGCGGCAGCTCTTCAAGGCTGATATCGGAGAGTTTCTGGACTTTTGCCACCCCGGCGCTACCGGCATAGCCGCTGAGACGCTCGTTACGCGCCACCGTTGGCGACGCAGCAAGACGCACCTCGGTGATGGTGTTCCAGGCATGACAGGCACTGCACTGCCCCTGCCAGCGCGGATAATCGGCCCCGCATTCATTACAAACAAAGGCGCGTTTTGGAGCTTTTGCCACGGTGTACCTCGTTAATGCTGTGCCGCCCGCAGGATGGCGGGCGAGCAATTACTTCTGATTCAGGCTGCCTGAGAGGATGCAGAATACCCCCATCAGGTCAGCGTGACGGATGGTGACTTCCGCCTTTTCATTCACTTTTGGCTTGGCATGGTAGGCAATCCCCAGCCCTGCTGCTTTGATCATCGGCAGGTCATTAGCTCCATCGCCAATCGCCACGGTCTGCGCCAGCGGGATTTCATACTCCTGCGCGAGGCGAGTCAAAGTTTTCGCTTTGTACTGCGCGTCTACGATGTCGCCGATCACATTGCCGGTAAATTTACCGTCCATGATCTCCAGTTCATTGGCTACCACGGCGGTCAGGCGCAGCTTGTCGCGCAGATATTCAGCAAAGAAAGTAAAGCCGCCGGAGGCAATCGCCACTTTCCAGCCCAGCGTTTCCAGCTTGAGCACCAGTTGCGTTAAGCCTGGCATCAGCGGCAGATTTTCACGCACCTGTTGCAGAATATTGGCGTCAGCGCCTTTCAGCGTCGCCACACGGCTGCGCAGGCTGGCGGTAAAATCGAGTTCGCCGCGCATCGCCCGTTCGGTTACTTCCGCCACCATCTCGCCCGTTCCGGCCAGTTTGGCAATTTCATCAATACATTCAATCTGGATGGCGGTGGAATCCATGTCCATCACCAGCAAACCCGGCGTGCGCAGGTGCGGGATTTTCCCCAGCGGGGCGACATCCAGTTGCGCTTCATGGGCCAGGCGCGTAGCCCGTGCGGTGAGTGAACCTGCCAGACGAATCACCTGATAATCTTCCACGCACCAGGCGGCAACAATCACCATCGCCGCACCCAGTTTGCTCTGGTATTGGGTCAGACGCTGTTTATCCAGCCCACGACCATACAGCAGCCAGCCGCTACGACCTGCGTGGTAATCCAGTGGCATCACTTCATCACCACTTAATGAAAGAGGCAGACCAGGCCATAAAGAGACATCTTCAGGCAGGTCGCACCAGGTAATGTTAGGCATTAAGGCTCCTGTAAAATCGTTCGAAGCAGGGAAAATAACGCATGAGGCTACCTTGTATCCATTGCTTCTGGCAACATTAAGTCTCAAATTTTCAAAGGGTGGAAGATGGCTCGCACAAAACTGAAATTCCGGCTGCATCGGGCAGTGATTGTCCTGTTCTGTCTTGCCTTGTTAGTGGCGCTGATGCAGGGAGCGTCATGGTTTAGTCAAAACCACCAGCGACAACGTAATCCACAGCTGGAAGAACTGGCCCGCACCCTGGCGCGTCAGGTAACGCTGAACGTTGCACCGCTGATGCGTACCGACTCACCGGATGAAAAACGCATTCAGGCGATCCTCGATCAGTTAACGGATGAAAGCCGTATCCTCGACGCGGGTGTGTATGACGAACAAGGCGATCTTATCGCACGTTCTGGCGAAAGCGTCGAAGTGCGCGACCGGCTGGCGCTCGACGGTAAAAAAGCGGGCGGCTATTTTAACCAGCAGATTGTCGAACCAATTGCCGGGAAAAACGGACCGCTCGGCTATCTGCGCCTGACGCTCGACACCCATACGCTCGCCACCGAAGCCCAACAGGTGGATAACACCACTAACATTTTACGCCTGATGTTGCTGCTTTCACTGGCAATCGGCGTAGTGCTGACCCGCACGCTGCTACAGGGTAAACGTACCCGCTGGCAGCAATCGCCCTTCCTGTTAACCGCCAGCAAACCGGTGCCGGAAGAGGAAGAAAGCGAGAAAAAAGAGTGACCCATTACTACAAGAAAGGAAATCGTTATGTCCACATTACGCCTGCTCATCTCTGACTCTTACGACCCGTGGTTTAACCTGGCGGTGGAGGAGTGTATTTTTCGCCAGATGCCCGCCACGCAGCGCGTTCTGTTTCTCTGGCGCAATGCCGACACGGTAGTGATTGGTCGCGCGCAGAACCCGTGGAAAGAGTGTAATACCCGGCGGATGGAAGAAGATAACGTCCGCCTGGCACGGCGCAGTAGCGGTGGCGGCGCGGTGTTCCACGATCTCGGCAATACCTGCTTTACCTTTATGGCTGGCAAGCCGGAGTACGATAAAACCATCTCCACGTCGATTGTGCTCAATGCGCTGAACGCGCTTGGCGTCAGCGCCGAAGCGTCCGGGCGTAACGATCTGGTGGTGAAAACCGCCGAAGGTGACCGCAAAGTCTCAGGATCGGCCTATCGCGAAACCAAAGATCGTGGCTTCCACCACGGCACCTTGCTGCTCAATGCCGACCTTAGCCGCCTGGCAAACTATCTCAATCCGGATAAAAAGAAACTGGCGGCGAAAGGCATTACCTCAGTGCGTTCCCGCGTGACCAACCTCACCGAGCTGCTGCCGGGGATCACCCATGAGCAGGTTTGCGAGGCCATAACCAAGGCCTTTTTCGCCCATTATGGCGAGCGTGTAGAAGCGGAAATCATCTCCCCGGACAAAACGCCAGACTTGCCAAACTTCGCCGAAATCTTTGCCCGTCAGAGTAGCTGGGAATGGAACTTCGGTCAGGCTCCGGCATTCTCGCATCTGCTGGATGAACGCTTTAGCTGGGGCGGCGTGGAACTGCATTTCGACGTTGAAAAAGGCCATATCACCCGCGCCCAGGTGTTTACCGACAGCCTCAACCCCGCGCCGCTGGAAGCCCTCGCCGGGCGACTGCAAGGCGGCCTGTACCGCGCGGATATGCTGCAACAAGAGTGCGAAGCGCTGTTGGTTGACTTCCCGGACCAGGAAAAAGAGCTACGGGAGTTGTCGACGTGGATAGCGGGGGCGGTAAGGTAACTCGCTGATTAAAATACCAAAGGAAGGGAATATGATCGATCTGGAAAACCAGGAGCGGGAGATTATCAATATAATGTTAAGCCAGCGTATTTCCTGGCTAGCCGCCGTGCGTATCAGGCATAAATTATCGCTTGCTGAAGTAAGTAAAATGTTAGGTATCTCGATTAATTCTCTAAAATAGATCGAAAAGACGGAACGGTTTAGCTCAAACATCAAAAGCAAAATGGCAGAAATTTATGGTTGTCCACCAGAGTTGCTGATATGCCCTTCCTGGATGACGGCTGAACATAAATGAATAGATTCGTGAATAGATACTTGAATAGATTTTATTTTCTATCCATATGAAAAATAATAGTAAATCTATAAATCAGTTGCTATTGATGAATAGATACTAAAAAGCCGGAGCAGTCTCCCACTCCGGCTTCACACGACAATCGCTTTTCAGCGAAACACAATTACTCTTTATCGCCCAGCAGAACGGATTCCAGTGCGATTTTGATCATGTCGTTGAAGGTGGTCTGACGCTCAGCGGCAGTGGTCTGCTCGTGAGTGCGGATGTGGTCAGACACGGTGCAGATGGTCAGGGCTTTCGCGCCAAATTCTGCAGCGACGCCGTAGATACCAGCTGCTTCCATTTCCACGCCGAGGATGCCGTATTTTTCCATCACGTCGAACATTTCGCCGTCCGGAGAGTAGAACAGGTCAGCGGAGAACAGGTTACCAACGCGAGCATCAATGCCCAGTGCTTTAGCCGCGTCTACCGCGTTACGCACCATGTCAAAGTCAGCGATAGCGGCAAAGTCATGATCTTTAAAACGGATGCGGTTAACTTTGGAATCGGTGCAGGCACCCATACCGATAACGACGTCGCGCAGTTTTACGTGCGGCAGAACTGCGCCACAGGAACCCACGCGGATAATTTTCTTCACGCCGAAATCGGTGATCAGTTCTTTGGTGTAGATGGAGCAGGACGGGATACCCATACCGTGACCCATTACGGAAATTTTGCGGCCTTTGTAAGTACCGGTGAAGCCCAGCATACCGCGAACGTTGTTCACTTCACGGGCATCTTCAAGGAAAGTTTCAGCAATATACTTCGCACGCAGCGGGTCGCCTGGCATCAAAACTACGTCAGCGAAATCGCCCATTTCTGCATTAATGTGTGGGGTAGCCATTGTTTTATCCTTATCAACATGTTTTCACCCTCTCCCTGAGGGAGAGGGCCGGGGTGAGGGCATCAAGCCGCACCCATTATCAGAACATGGCTTTGCCATATTCCATATCAGAAGTACCAAAATATTTTGCCAGAGTCTGACCAATATCCGCGAAGGTTTCACGGTGACCCAGTGAGCCCGGTTTTACTTTCGGGCCGTAAACCAGTACCGGAATGTGTTCACGCGTGTGGTCAGTACCGGTCCAGGTCGGATCACAACCGTGGTCAGCAGTGAGGATCAGGATGTCGTCATCGCGCAGCAGAGACATCAGCTCCGGCAGACGGCGGTCGAACAGCTCCAGACCCGCAGCATAACCGGCGACGTCGCGACGGTGGCCCCAGGAAGAGTCGAAGTCAACGAAGTTGGTGAAGACGATGGTGTTATCACCCGCTTCTTTCATCTCTTTGATGGTGGCGTCAAACAGCGCGTCCAGGCCAGTTGCTTTCACTTTCTTGGTGATACCGCAGTTGGCGTAGATGTCTGCAATTTTACCGACAGAAACCACCTGACCGTGTTTTTCATCAACCAGTTTCTGCAGCACGGTCGGTGCTGGCGGCTCAACAGCCAGGTCGTGACGGTTACCGGTACGCTGGAAGTTACCGGCTTTGTCGCCAATAAACGGACGAGCGATAACACGACCGATGTTGTAGCCGCCGTTGGTCAGCTCTTCACGGGCGATTTCGCACAGTTCGTAGAGTTTATCCAAGCCAAAGGTTTCTTCGTGGCAGGCAATCTGGAACACGGAGTCAGCGGAGGTATAGAAAATCGGCTTGCCGGTTTTCATGTGCTCTTCGCCCAGCTGATCCAGAATGACCGTACCGGAAGAGTGGCAGTTACCGAGATAACCAGGCAGGTTAGCGCGTTCAACCAGTTTATCCAGCAGCTCTTGCGGGAAGCTGTTTTCGTGATCGGAGAAGTATCCCCACTCAAACAGAACCGGGACACCGGCGATTTCCCAGTGACCAGACGGGGTATCTTTACCGGATGACATTTCGTGCGCCCATGCGTACGCGCCGATAACTTCAGCGTTGCCGTCCATTCCTGCCGGAATGAAACCGGTAGAACCTTCATGTGCTTTCGCCAGCCCCAGACGGGTCAGATTTGGCAGATTGAGCGGGCCTTTACGACCGTTATCAGCTTCGCCTTTGGCACAGGCTTCTGCGATATGACCCAGGGTGTCAGCCCCGACGTCACCAAAGCGTTCTGCATCTTCTGTAGCGCCGATGCCGAATGAGTCCAGCACCATAATAAATGCACGTTTCATATGTTCTCCGTACTCAGTGCTTCAAATTTAAATGATCAGATCAGTATACCGTTATTCGCTGATACGGCGATAGACAGTTGGTGTGCTTTCCGGTGCTTTATCGGCAAGTTTAATTGCCGCTTTCACCGCTTTCGCCGCGTCCTGCCAGCTGTTTTCGTCTTTCGCGTGGATAACAGCCAGCGGACGCTGACCGTCTACCTGGTCGCCCAGACGCGCCATATCAGTAAAGCCGACGCTGTAATCGATGGTGTCAGATGCCTGACGGCGTCCGCCGCCCATTGCAACCACTGCCATCCCCAGCGCGCGGGTATCCATTTCACTGACAAAACCTTCGGTATCAGCATAGACTGCTTTCGTCAGCATCGCTGTCGGCAGATACTTCGCGTAGTTCTCAACGAAGTCGGTCGGGCCTTTTTGTGCCGCTACCATACGACCAAAGACTTCTGCCGCTTTACCGTTGTCCAGCACCGCCTGCAATTTCGCGCGCGCTTCGGCGTCATCTTTCGCCAGTTTGCCGGAGATCAGCATCTCCACGCACAGCGCCATCGTGACATCAAACAGACGCGGGTTACGATATTCACCCGTCAGGAACTGCACCGCTTCACGAACTTCAACCGCGTTACCTGCACTGGAGGCCAGTACCTGATTCATGTCGGTGAGCAGCGCGGTGGTGCGCACGCCAGCGCCGTTAGCCACGCCAACAATCGCTTCGGCAAGGGCTTCAGAGAGTTCGTAGGTCGGCATAAACGCGCCGCTACCCACTTTCACGTCCATCACCAGCGCATCCAGACCTTCCGCCAGTTTCTTCGCCAGGATCGAGGCAGTGATCAGCGGGATGGAGTCCACGGTTGCGGTAATATCACGGGTCGCGTAGAAACGTTTATCCGCCGGAGCCAGTGAGCTGGTCTGGCCGATAATCGCTACGCCGACGTCTTTAATAATTTCGCGGAAACGGTTGTCATCCGGGAAAATGTCGAAGCCAGGGATGGATTCCAGTTTGTCGAGCGTACCGCCAGTATGACCGAGGCCGCGACCGGAGATCATCGGAATATAGCCGCCGCAGGCTGCGACCATCGGCCCCAACATCAGCGAAGTCACATCGCCGACGCCGCCGGTGGAGTGTTTATCAACAATCGGGCCATTCAGATGCAGGCTTTTCCAGTCGAGAACGGTTCCTGAATCTCGCATCGCCATGGTCAGCGAGACACGCTCAGGCATTGTCATATCGTGGAAGAAAATGGTCATCGCGAGGGCGGCAATCTGCCCTTCGGAGATAGTGTTGTCGCGAATACCGTTGATAAAGAAACGAATTTCTTCATCGCTTAGCGCATGACCATCACGTTTTTTACGAATAATTTCTTGTGCGAGAAACAAGGTAACCTCCCGAGGAAAAGAGTATGAGGCGGCTTTTGCCGGATGCGTCTACGCCTTATCCGGCCTACGGGTAGATACGTCTCGTAGGCCTGATAAGCGCAGCGCATCAGGCGTAAAGCATCTTACTTAGTAGCTGCTGGCGCTCTTACCGTCGCCGTGGCCCAGCGCTTTCAGCAGGCTTGCCAGCAGGCTGGAAGCACCAAAGCGGTAGTGACGCGCATCAGCCCAGTCAGCACCGAACAGTTCATCTGCGATGGCGAGATATTTCTGCGCATCTTCCGCAGTACGCACGCCGCCCGCCGGTTTGAAACCAACGGTTTTTTCTACGCCCATATCACGGATCACTTCCATCATGATGCGCGCGCTTTCCGGCGTCGCGTTCACAGCCACTTTACCGGTAGAGGTTTTGATGAAGTCCGCACCCGCTTTGATGGAGAGTTCAGACGCTTTACGGATCAGCGCTTCGTCTTTCAGTTCGCCGGTTTCGATGATCACTTTCAGCAGTACATTCGCTGCCGCGCAAGCCTCTTTACAGGCTTTCACCAGGTCAAAACCAACCTGCTCGTTACCCGCCATCAGCGCGCGGTACGGGAACACAACGTCAACTTCATCAGCACCGTAGGCGATTGCCGCACGGGTTTCTGCCAGCGCGATTTCGATGTCATCGTTACCGTGTGGGAAGTTGGTTACCGTAGCGATTCGGATTTCCGGGGTGCCCTGCTCTTTCAGCGTTTTGCGAGCAATCGGGATAAAGCGAGGATAGATACAGATAGCGGCGGTATTGCCGACCGGAGTTTTGGCCTGATGACACAGAGCAATTACTTTCTCGTCGGTGTCGTCGTCATTCAGGGTGGTCAGGTCCATCAATTTCAGTGCACGCAGGCTGCTTGCTTTCAGATCAGTCATTTCATTCTCCTGGCTTGTCGCCAATAAAATTCACCTTGCGAGTTTGTTAGTATTCTAACATCTACTCCGCAACACACTTCGATATACATCACAATTAAGGAAATCTACTTACAAGTTTGCATCACTGTAATGCGATCTGGTTCAAATAATTCACTTTCAAATGAATGCGTCAGTGGTGGCAAACGCATCAGGATCAAAGTGAACATCACGAAACTTCTTACAATGGCGCATCACCTTCGGCATAAAAGGAAAAGAAGATGCCCACTTCTCATGAAAATGCACTGCAACAACGTTGCCAGCAAATTGTCACCAGCCCAGTGCTTAGCCCGGAGCAGAAGCGCCATTTTCTGGCTCTGGAAGCAGAAAACAATCTGCCTTATCCGCAGCTTCCTGCCGAAGCCCGCCGCGCGCTGGATGAGGGTGTAATCTGCGATATGTTTGAAGGTCATGCGCCGTACAAACCGCGCTATGTCTTACCCGATTACGCCCGTTTTCTGGCGAACGGTTCCGAATGGCTGGAGCTGGAAGGCGCGAAAGATCTTGATGACGCACTCTCTCTGCTGACCATTCTTTACCACCACGTACCGTCGGTCACATCGATGCCGGTCTACCTGGGGCAACTGGATGCGTTGTTGCAACCGTATGTTAGAATTCTAACACAAGACGAGATCGATGTTCGAATAAAACGTTTCTGGCGTTACCTCGACAGAACCCTGCCAGACGCCTTTATGCACGCCAATATCGGCCCATCTGATTCGCCCATTACCCGCGCAATCTTACGTGCAGACGCAGAGTTGAAGCAGGTTTCACCGAACCTGACCTTTATCTACGATCCTGAAATCACCCCTGATGACCTACTGCTGGAAGTGGCGAAGAACATCTGTGAATGTAGCAAACCGCACATCGCCAACGGTCCGGTGCATGATAAAATTTTCACAAAAGGGGGCTACGGGATTGTGAGCTGTTACAACTCACTGCCGCTGGCGGGTGGTGGCAGCACGCTGGTACGCCTTAACCTGAAAGCCATTGCCGAGCGCAGCGAATCGCTGGATGACTTCTTTACGCGCACTCTACCGCACTACTGCCAGCAGCAGATCGCCATCATCGATGCGCGGTGTGAATTCCTCTATCAACAATCACACTTCTTTGAGAATAGCTTCCTGGTGAAAGAAGGGCTGATTAACCCTGAACGTTTTGTGCCAATGTTTGGCATGTATGGGCTGGCGGAAGCGGTTAACTTGCTGTGTAAGAAAGAAGGGATTGCCGCGCGCTACGGTAAAGAAGCCGCCGCAAATGAAGTGGGTTATCGCATCAGCGCGCAACTGGCGGAGTTTGTCGCCAATACCCCCGTGAAATATGGCTGGCAAAAACGCGCCATGTTACACGCACAGTCGGGGATCAGTTCCGATATCGGCACCACGCCGGGCGCGCGTTTGCCGTATGGCGATGAGCCAGATCCGATCACCCATCTGCAAACTGTCGCCCCGCATCATGCTTATTATTATTCCGGCATCAGCGACATTCTGACGCTCGACGAAACCATCAAACGTAACCCGCAGGCACTGGTACAGCTTTGCCTCGGTGCCTTTAAAGCCGGAATGCGTGAATTTACCGCCAATGTCAGCGGTAACGATCTGGTTCGCGTTACCGGTTATATGGTGCGTTTGTCGGACTTAGAAAAATATCGCGCCGAAGGTTCACGCACCAACACCACCTGGCTGGGCGAAGAAGCCGCACGCAACACTCGTATTCTGGAACGCCAGCCGCGCGTGATAAGCCATGAACAGCAGATGCGCTTTAGTCAGTAAGATTATCCCCTTCTCCTGCGTTGACGGGCCAGGCAGTCGTCTGGCTCTGTTTTTGCAGGGCTGCAATCTGCGCTGCAAAAACTGTCACAATCCGTGGACGATGGGACGTTGCAATGACTGTGGGGAGTGCGTGCCACAGTGTCCGCATCAGGCGTTGCAGATTGTTGACGGCAAAGTGGTGTGGAACGCTGTGGTTTGCGAGCAGTGTGATACCTGCCTGAAGAGGTGTCCGCAACATGCCACGCCAATGGCGCAATCCATGAGCGTGGATGAGGTGCTTAGCCATATCCGCAAAGCGGTGCTGTTTATTGAAGGGATAACGGTAAGCGGCGGCGAAGCCACGACCCAACTGCCGTTTGTAGTGGCGCTATTTACAGCCATCAAAAACGATCCGCAACTGCGCCACCTCACCTGCCTCGTGGACAGTAACGGTATGTTGAGCGAAACCGGCTGGGAAAAATTACTCCCGGTGTGCGACGGCGCGATGCTCGATCTCAAAGCGTGGGGGAGCGAATGTCATCAGCAATTAACCGGACGCGATAATCAGCAGATTAAGCGCAGCATCTGTTTGCTGGCAGAGCGCGGTAAGCTGGCGGAACTGCGTTTGCTGGTAATTCCAGACCAGGTGGATTATTTGCATCACATCGATGAGCTGGCGACGTTTATCAAGAGACTTGGCGATGTTCCGGTTCGCCTGAATGCGTTTCATGCCCACGGCGTGTATGGCGAGGCGCAAAGCTGGGCGAGCGCCACGCCGGAAGACGTTGAGCCGTTGGCTGATGCGTTAAAGGTGCGCGGGGTGAGCCGGTTGATATTTCCGGCGCTCTATTTGTGACATGCCGGATACGGCCTACGGTTCGGCACAAACCTGTAGGCATGATAAGACGCGACAAGCGTCGCATCAGGCATTATGCGCCGACTGCCGGATGCTGCCTACGAAGGGTAAACTACCCACTAACGCTAAACAACGCATACGTATTATTAAGCAACACTTCGGCAATCTCATCTTCTGGTTCCGGGCGCAACTCGCAAAGCACGTCAAACACCCGCACAGCCTGTTCCGGTCGGTTAGGCTGCCCCTGAAAGCCGTTGAGCGGCATATCCGGCGCGTCGGTTTCCAGCAACAACGATGCCAGCGGTAATTTTGCGATGACATCGCGGGTTTTACTGGCGCGTGGATAGGTGATAGTACCGCCTACGCCGATTTTGTAGCCCAGCTGTACAAACCGCTCGGCCTGTTGCAGGCTGCCGGAAAAACCGTGAACCACGCCAGTGCACGGTAAATCGTGACGTTTAAGATGCATCGCCAGTTTGTCGTGTGTACGCCGGGAATGAAGGATCACCGGCAGATCGTAGCGTTTCGCCAGTTTCAGCTGTTCGTCGAGTAACCACTGCTGCCTCTCAAATTGCGGATCGTCGCCGAAGAGATCCAGACCGATCTCCCCCACCGCCACCACCTTCGCCGGACGCCTTTCCAGCGCCTGCTGTAGCTGATCAAGAGACACATCGCTATGTTTTTCCAACATCCCCGGATGCAACCCCAATGCGGCATACAGCGGTTGATATTTTTCCGCTAACGCCTGCACGCGGGCAAAATTTTCCGCCTCTGTCGCCGGAACAATGATCTTGCCTACGCCCGCTTGTGCCGCGCGTTGCAGGCTGGCCTCTTCATCGCCACTAAACGGCGGGAAATCAAAATGGCAGTGGGTATCGATAAAACGGCAAATCAAGCCAGATCCTCATTGTTAAATGTCGGGTCGTTCGCCTGCGGAGCATCGCTCACTTCGGCAACCAGCGTATCGTTGGCGACTGGCGCAGGCGGAATAACGATCGATTCCGGCGTCACCACTGGCACCAGATGGCGGGTAAGCGGCGCTTTTTCAGTTAATAGCTTGCCAACCGTGGCGAGGAAATAACGACCGCATAAACGCCCAAGTTTATAGTCTTCACGCAGCGCCGGAATCCGACTGCCAAGCGCGATACTATGTAATGGCTTCGGTGGATAAATTTCGAATATCCGCAGCTTGCCCGGTGGTTTCTCAATAAATTGCTGAATGTCACGATAGCTGGTTTCATGATGCTGCACCAGATTGACCAGCGGCTGCAGGCTACTGTCACCCAGCCAGCGTTCCATGCGTTTGAACCACTGCGGCGTGTAGTACATTTGTGACGGCACAGTGCGGATGACGACCAACGTTTTAGCGCCCTGCCTTGCCGCCTCTTTAACCGGAATCGCATCACTGATCCCGCCATCCAGGTAGTTAATGCCTTCCAGCGACACTCCGCTACGATAAAAGCCAGGTATCGCACTGGAGGCGCGAATCACATCCAGCCAGTTTTGTTTGGTTGGTAAAAAGTAATTAGGCGCGTAGTCATCCTGACGACAGGCGCACATATAAAACGATTTGCCGCTGTCAAACAACCGCGCGGCGGTATCCATTTGCAACGGCATCTGGCTTGCGGTGGCCTCCACCAGCCAGTCGAGATCGATAAGATTTCCTCCACGGACAAAGCGCAATGGATCGAAAAATTCGCGTTTTGTGGTATAGCGCATGAT
>NZ_CAOLGM010000093.1:0-19120 GCF_948475835.1 uncultured Escherichia sp.
TGACAACAATGCGTGACACCGTAAAGCAGGGGCCTTCAGTACCGGCAGACGTTTCCGGAGACGGCGTGATGGTCAGCGGCGCACTGCGCTCCAGCGCATCACGCTGACGCTGGTTTTCATCCAGCAACTGCTGCTGTTGCTGCTGAATTGCACTGCGGTCACCCGGAGACAGCATGGCTGCCGGAGACGAAAATGCGGGGATGAAACAACCAGAAAAAACGGAGAGGGAGAGATAGCATATCCACGCAGAGCCGCGCCGGAACATATCACAACAGGGGACAGACAACGCACGGGATAAAAGAGACGTTTTCGTCAGAATGTTGTTCTGCCGGCGCTGCATGTTCTCCCCGTATTCTGGCCTGTGTGATGCCAGTGTAAATTCATGTCAAAAAGTGTCAGCGAGAAAATTTACACCTGAAAAAGTCTGTCATGAAACAGTTTTATGACAAGACATCAAAAAAATGTCAAAAACGTGATCTTTCTTCAGCTTTTCAGAATATTGAGTACCAGGAAGTCAATATCAATTCTGGGACACATATGCATTTACCATTAAAACCGGGCACAACAAGCTGTTCAGTCTCAATCCATACCCCGTGTTTTATCAATATCAGAATAAGAATATCTGCGGATAAATAAAAAAGGAATGTCGAGGGAGCTTACCGCAGAGGGCTCTCCACCTCACAAGCCATTTACAAAAATGATACCGGCATATCTTTGGTCCCTGTCACAACCAGACATTGACAATCCAATATAACCCCAAATATATTTCGGGTAAGAAGTCTGGGATTTATACAGATATACTGTCTGTTATTACTATTTAATTATATAATTGTATTGCATACATAAGAGGCACTAATGAAACGTTATATAAAATGGTTTGCCATCACAATTTTTATCAGTATGTTGAGTGCCTGTGCCCGTACGGCCCCAGTGCAACAGATAAGCACCACTGTCAGTGTGGGTCATACTCAGGAGCAGGTTAAAAATGCCATTTTGAAAGCAGGTGCGCAGCGCAAGTGGATTATGACGCAAGTGTCCCCTGGAGTTATTAAAGCTCGCTATCAAACACGAAATCACGTTGCAGAGGTTCGTATTACATATACAGCTACCTACTATAACATCAAATATGACAGTAGCCTGAATCTGCAGGCTTCTGATGGAAAAATTCATAAAAACTATAACCGCTGGGTGCGTAACCTGGATAAAGATATACAGGTTAACTTGTCTACAGGAGCAACGTTATAGTGATGCTGATATCGGGCTGGAATGGCCCGATAGTATTTAACTTTCTCTATAAGAATGGTTATATATGTACGAACAGGACACGCTCAGCGCACTGGATGCCATCACCGAAGCACAGCGGATTGCCTTTGCTCCTATGCTTTTCCAGGCAGCTTTGTGCCTGCGCAATGCAGGAATATTAGATTATTTGGATCAACAGGGTAAACAGGGAGCTCCCCTTAATGCGATTACTGAGCACACAGTTCTGAATGAATATGCCGTGGGTGTGTTACTGGATATGGGCTTAAGCGGGCGAATTATTACCTGTAAAGAGGGAATTTATTACCTGGCGAAAATCGGTCATTACCTCCTGCATGACACTATGACTCGCGTGAATATGGATTTCACCCAGGATGTCTGTTACCAGGGGCTCTTCTTCCTTGCCGATTCACTCAATGAAGGAAAACCTTCCGGGTTAAAAGTATTTGGCGACTGGCCGACGATATATCCGGCACTTTCGCAATTACCAGACGCCGCACGTGATAGCTGGTTTGCGTTTGATCATTACTATTCAGATGGCGCATTTAACGCCGCACTGCCTTATGTATTCGCCAACAACCCCACAACCTTGTACGATGTGGGTGGCAATACGGGTAAGTGGGCTTTGCGCTGCTGCAAATTCAATGAAAACATCGCCGTTACGTTATTAGATCTGCCACAACAAATCGTACTGGCGAAAGAAAATATCGCGAATGCAGGTTTTTCTGATCGCATAGATTTCCATGCGGTGGATATGCTAAGCGATGCCCCATTACCAGGCGAGGCTGATATCTGGTGGATGAGCCAATTTTTAGACTGTTTTTCACCCGAACAAATAATTAGCATACTCAGCAAAATTGCCAGCGTAATGAAGCCTGGCGCAAAACTTTGCATCATGGAGTTGTTCTGGGATGCACAGCGGTTTGAAGCGACATCGTTTAGCCTGAATGCATCCTCACTTTATTTTACCTGCATGGCAAACGGTAACAGCCGTTTCTATAGTGCAGAGAAATTTTACGACTATCTGAATAAAGCAGGATTCCAGGTAGCAGAGCGTCACAATAATTTAGGCGTTGGGCATACACTTTTGATATGCCAAAAGAAATAATCGTCACTTAATAATTTTGGTTTACCGCGGGCGCGCGTTGATGAAATTTGCATTAAATATTACCAACTGGCAGGCACTGGCGCCTGGACTTAGCGATGTGCAGCAATGGCAAGCATGGTCGCGCCAGCCGTGGGCGATTGACCCTGCCGCGCCGTTGGCAAAATTAAGTGAACTGCCAATGATGACCGCTCGTCGTCTCAGTTCAGGCAGCAAACTGGCTGTTGAATGCGGTCTGACAATGCTACGCCGCCATCAGCCAGACGCTGTTTTGTATACCAGTCGTCATGGCGAACTGGAGCGCAATTACCGCATTGTTCATGCACTGGCAACCGAACAGGCGCTTTCTCCGACGGACTTCGCGCTTTCCGTACACAACTCTTCCGTGGGTAACCTGACCATTGTGGCCAAACAGCCGATCGTTTCGTCATCGCTTTCGGCTGGTCGCGACAGTTTCCAGCAAGGTTTGTGTGAAGTGCTTAGCCTGCTACAAGCGGGATACCAGCGCGTGTTGATGGTCGATTTTGATGGCTTTCTACCTGAGTTTTATCACCCGCAACTGCCCGCAGAAATGCCTACCTGGCCGTACGCCGTCGCGCTGGTGATTGAAGCTGGCGATGACTGGCAATGTGAAACGCAACCAGCCATTGCGGTAAATGAAACAACACTGCCGCAAAGCATGTTGTTTTTACAGCACTATTTACAAAATGCAGACGCATTTTCACTGCCTGGCGAGCGCGTGCAATGGCGCTGGAGCCGCAGATGAGTAAGCTGATGTCGCGCCTGGGATGGGCATGGCGACTGGTCATGACCGGGTTATGTTTTGCCCTGTTTGGTCTCGGCGGCCTGTTGCTTTCAGTCGTATGGTTTAACATATTGTTAGTTTTGGTATGGGATACTTCCCGCCGCCGTCGTTTGGCACGTCGCAGCATTGCCGCCAGTTTTCGCCTGTTTTTAACTGTCGCGAAAGCGCTTGGTGTGCTGGATTATCGTATTGATGGCGCTGAAATTTTACGTCAGGAACGCGGTTGCCTCGTCGTAGCCAATCATCCCACGCTGATCGATTACGTGCTGCTGGCGTCAGTCATGCCAGAAACTGACTGCCTGGTGAAAAGCGCGCTGTTAAAAAATCCTTTTCTTGGCGGCGTCGTGCGAGCGGCAGATTATTTAATCAACAGCGAAGCTGAAACCCTGTTACCCCGCTGCCAACAGCGACTGGCACAGGGTGACGCTATCCTGATTTTCCCCGAAGGCACACGAACGAAACCCGGTGAAAAAATGACATTACAGCGCGGTGCAGCGAATATTGCCGTGCGCTGCGCCAGCGATTTACGCATCGTGACAATCGGCTGTAGTGAGCATCTGCTGGATAAACAAAGTAAATGGTATGACGTTCCGCCTGCCAGGCCGTTTTTTACGGTTGAAGTCCATGGGCGGGTAGAAATCAATAAATTTTACGATGCAACTTCACATGAGCCGGCGCTGGCTGCAAGGCAGTTAAACCGGCATCTTTTGCTTCAATTACAACAAGGTTGTTTACCTCTCTCAGGAATAAATAATGCAAGCGCTTTATCTGGAAATTAAAAATCTCATCATCAGCACCCTCAATCTGGACGAGTTGACTCCTGATGATATTGATACCAATGCGCCACTGTTTGGCGACGGTTTAGGGCTGGACTCTATCGATGCACTGGAACTGGGGCTGGCAGTAAAAAATGAGTACGGCGTCATGCTCTCTGCGGAAAGCGAAGAAATGCGTCAGCACTTTTTCTCCGTCGCCACTCTGGCCTCTTTCATTGCTGCGCAACGTGCCTGAGGAAAGCCATCATGACAGACCAACAAACCATTTATCAGGAAGTCTCAGCCCTGCTGGTTAAGCTGTTTGAAATCGATCCGCAGGACATCAAACCTGAAGCGCGACTGTACGAAGATCTGGAACTGGACAGCATCGACGCCGTTGACATGATTGTGCACCTGCAAAAGAAAACCGGTAAGAAAATCAAGCCGGAAGAGTTTAAAGCAGTGCGTACAGTCCAGGATGTTGTCGAGGCTGTAGAACGCCTGCTACAAGAAGGCTAATTTGATGTCGGGCATTCGCTCGCTACCGATGATTAAGTTGCTGACCGGATTATTGCTGCTCGCCTGGCCTTTTTTAATCTGGCTAGGTTTGGTGCATAACAGCCTGCACTGGCTGTTGCCGCTGATGGCGCTGCTGCTTTTATTGCGCCTGCGCCAGCCCCGTCGCCAGACGGGGCCGCTCCAGGTCGTCACAAAAATCGTTGCTGTTGTGGGCATTGTATTGTGTGTCTCCAGTTTTCTGTTGAAAACGCACCAGTTACTGCTGTTTTACCCGGTAGTGGTTAACGCAGTCATGCTGGCGGTTTTTGGCGGTTCGCTGCGGTCGACAATGCCGATAGTTGAGCGGCTGGCACGTTTGCAGGAGCCAGACCTCCCGGAAAAGGCCGTGCGATATACCCGCCGCGTAACGCAGGTCTGGTGCCTGTTTTTTATTTTCAATGGCAGTATTGCGTTATTTACCACCTTGTATGGCAACATGCCCTTGTGGACAGCCTGGAACGGTATCATTGCTTACCTTCTGATAGGTTTCCTGACTGCAGGGGAATGGCTGATACGTTGTCAGATGATCAAACGGAAAACACCATGAATCAGACTCTCTCACTTTCACAGTGGTTGACAGCCTCTCGCCCTGTAACAACTCCTGTTGCCTGGCTTGGGGAATATACCTGGACACTGGGGCATCTGCGGCATGATGTAGCGCTTTTGATCGACCATTTACGCGACCAGCCAGGCAATCGCTGGGCACTTTGTTTTGAAAACAGCTATCTTTTTATTGTAGCGTTGTTGGCCACGCTACACTCAGGTAAAATCCCGGTAATCCCGGGCCATAATCGCGCCGCTTTGTTAAATGTACAACGCTCCTTGTTTGATTGCGTCCTGAGTGATAAAAGGCTGGGCTGGAACGGTCCACAGTTTGTTGTAAGCACATCTCACCAAATGACGACCAGCACGATAGCCTTTGATGATATTGCTTCTGACGCGTTTATTGAACTTTTCACATCGGGTTCAACCGGACAACCAAAACAAATTGCAAAACCTGTTATCAGCCTTGATCAAGAAGCAAACATGCTGGCAACTCACTTTGCAGACCGACTACTGGGCTGTCGTTTTGTAGCATCCGTGATGCCTCAGCACCTGTATGGGCTGACTTTCCGTATTTTTTTACCCATGGCACTTGGCCTGCCATTGCATGCCGCAATGCTCTGGTATTCTGAGCAACTTGCCGCATTAAGCCATACCTACCGCTATGCCTTTGTCAGCAGCCCGGCGTTCCTTAAGCGACTCGACCTTCATCTGACGCCTCCCCCAGTGGAAATGATTCTCTCTGCCGGCGGTATGCTACCATGGCAGGATGTAGAGAAAACTTCCACCTGGCTGAATATATGGCCCGATGAAATCTATGGTAGTACCGAAACAGGTATTCTCGCATGGCGTTACCGTCAACAGGATAATATCCCCTGGTTTACTTTTTCTGATGTTCATCTTTCACAGGAAAGTGAGGGGGTTCGTGTCTTTTCGCCACTAATCCCTGCTGAAGGATTGGTGCTTGACGATATGTTGCAATTCAATGAAAACGGTCAGTTCCACCTGATCGGACGACGTGGTCGAGTGGTAAAAATAGAGGAGAAGCGGATATCACTGGTTGAAATCGAACAACGACTTCTGGCACTTGACGGTATTATGGATGTCGCTGCAATACCATTAATACGCAATGGCCGCCAGGCTATCGGTGTCGTGGTTGTACCAAATAAAGAGGCCCGTCAAATATGGCAATGCTCCGGAGGGAAAACTCTGGAGTTGTCCTGGCGCAAAGCACTGTTACCATGGCTTGAACCTGTTGCAGTACCTCGTTACTGGCGCATTATTGATGAAATACCAGTAAACAATATGAATAAGCGTGTCTATGCGCAATTACAGGAGTTATTTCATGATACGCCATGAAATTGAGCGCCATCTGGTTCAGCCGCAGGAGATGGAAATCGTTCTATACCTTGACCCGATGCTCTACTGGTTTAATGGTCATTTTGCCGTACAGCCTCTGTTACCAGGCGTGGCCCAGTTGGACTGGGTAATGCATTATGCTACCACGCTGCTTGCTCCGGGCTGGCGTTTTCGTAGTATCCAGAATGTTAAATTTCTGGCGCCACTTATACCTGAGACGACTGTTACCCTGCAATTAACATGGCAGGAAACAAGTCAGGTACTCACTTTCTGCTATCAGCGTCACGACGGTGACGCCCGCCACACCGCCAGTAGCGGGAAGATCCGCCTATGTCGGTAAACTTTTCTCCCTGCGTGTTGATCCCCTGCTACAACCACGGCGCGATGATGCCGGGCGTGCTGGCGCGTCTTAAGCCATTTAATCTGCCCTGTATTGTGGTGGATGACGGCAGCGATGCCGCCACGCAACAGCAACTGGATAATCTGGTTAGCGAACAGCCTGGCGTGACCTTAATTCGCCTGGCAGAAAACGCAGGTAAAGGCGCAGCGGTGATGCGTGGCTTGCAGGCAGCGGCAGACGCAGGGTTCAGCCATGCGGTGCAGGTGGATGCTGACGGTCAACATGCGATTGAAGATATCCCCAAACTGCTGGCACTCGCTGAACAACACCCTGCGGCGCTGATCTCCGGTCAGCCAATTTACGATGACTCCATTCCCCGCTCACGGCTGTACGGGCGCTGGGTCACCCACGTCTGGGTATGGATCGAAACGCTCTCCCTGCAACTGAAAGACAGCATGTGCGGTTTTCGCGTTTATCCGGTTGCGCCGACGCTGCAACTGGCAAAACGCGCCACCATCGGCAAGCGGATGGATTTCGACACCGAAGTGATGGTGCGCCTCTACTGGCAGGGAAATACCAGCTATTTCGTGCCGACCCGCGTCACCTATCCGCTGGACGGGCTTTCGCATTTTGATGCCCTGAAAGATAACGTCCGCATCTCGCTCATGCACACGCGTCTGTTTTTCGGCATGTTGCCGCGTATTCCTTCACTGCTGATGTGCCACTCTTCCAGCCACTGGGCGCGGCAGAGTGAAGTGAAAGGGTTATGGGGAATGCGCCTGATGCTGCTGGTCTGGCGTCTGCTGGGAAGAACGGCGTTTAGCGCGCTGCTTTACCCGGTGGTGGGCGTCTACTGGCTCACGGCTTCTCGTGCGCGCAAAGCGTCGCAAGACTGGCTCGCCCGTGTACGACAGCATCAACCACAGGCGGCAAAACTCAACAGCTATCAGCACTTTCTACGTTTCGGTAATGCCATGCTCGACAAAATCGCCAGCTGGCGCGGCGAGCTACAACTGGGGCGTGATGTGCTGTTTGCGCCAGGCGCAGAAGCGGCGCTTGACGTCCGCGATCCGCGCGGCAAATTGCTGCTGGCCTCACATCTTGGCGATGTGGAAGTGTGCCGGGCGCTGGCAAAAATTGAGGGCTACAAAACCATTAACGCGCTGGTGTTTAGCGAAAACGCCCAACGCTTTAAACAGATAATGCAGGAGATGGCTCCCCAGGCAGGCATTAACCTGATGCCGGTAACAGATATCGGCCCGGAAACCGCCATCCTGCTGAAAGAGAAGCTGGATAACGGCGAATGGGTGGCGATTGTCGGTGACCGCATCGCCGTCACCCCGCAACGCGGCGGCGACTGGCGCGTCTGCTGGAGTCCGTTTATGGGCCAGCCTGCGCCCTTCCCACAGGGGCCGTTTATTCTCGCCTCTATTTTGCGCTGCCCGGTGAATCTGATTTTCGCCCTGCGCCAGCACGGCAAGCTGCATATTCACTGCGAAACCTTTGCCGACCCGCTGCTGTTGCCGCGTGGCGAACGCCAACAGGCGCTGCAAAACGCTATCGACCACTACGCCGCGCGTCTGGAACATTACGCGCTCCAGTCGCCCCTCGACTGGTTTAATTTTTTCGATTTCTGGCAACTGCCGGAAATTCAGGACAAGGAGTAAAGGGTGCTTAACGATCCCCGATTTACCGCTGAAGTCGAGCTGACCATTCCCTTTCACGACGTCGATATGATGGGCGTGGCCTGGCACGGTAACTATTTTCGCTACTTTGAAGTGGCCCGCGAGGCGCTGCTCAACCAGTTCAATTACGGCTATCGGCAGATGAAAGAGTCCGGTTATTTGTGGCCAGTGGTCGATGCGCGGGTGAAATATCGCCACGCCCTCACCTTTGAGCAACGCATCCGCGTGCGTGCGCATATCGAAGAGTTCGAAAACCGTCTGCGGATTGGCTATCAGATTTTCGATGCCGAAACGGGCAAACGCGCCACCACCGGATACACCATTCAGGTCGCGGTCGACGAGCAAAGTCGCGAACTGTGCTTTGTCAGCCCCGATATTCTGTTTGAACGCATGGGAGTCAAACCATGAAATTTTTACCGCTGCTGGCGCTGCTGATTAGCCCGTTTGTGAGCGCCCTGACCCTGGACGATCTTCAGCAACGTTTTACCGAACAGCCGGTGATCCGCGCCCATTTCGATCAAACCCGGACGATTAAAGATCTGCCGCAGCCGCTGCGATCTCAGGGCCAGATGTTGATCGCCCGCGACCAGGGGTTATTGTGGGATCAAACCTCACCATTTCCCATGCAGCTATTGCTGGACGATAAACGCATGGTGCAGGTGATCAACGGTCAGCCGCCGCAAATCATCACTGCGGAAAATAACCCGCAGATGTTTCAGTTTAACCACCTGCTGCGCGCGCTGTTCCAGGCCGATCGCAAAGTGCTGGAACAAAACTTCCGCGTCGAATTTGCTGACAAAGGCGAAGGCCGCTGGACGCTGCGCCTGACTCCGATCACCACGCCGCTGGATAAAATTTTCAACACCATCGATCTCGCCGGGCAAACCTATCTGGAGAGCATTCAGCTTAATGATAAACAGGGCGATCGCACCGATATCGCTCTTACCCAACATCAACTGACGCCAGTGCAACTGACCGATGACGAACGCCAACGTTTTGCCGCCCAGTAAACGCCCGGCGCTGTTATGGGGGCTAGTCTGCCTGGTCATGGCGGCGGCGTTGCTGATCCTGCTGCCGCAATCACGGCTGAACAGTAGCGTGCTGGCTATGTTACCCAAACAGGCGATGGGCGATATTCCTCCGGCGCTGAATGACGGCTTTATGCAGCGTCTGGACCGCCAACTGGTGTGGCTGGTCAGCCCCGGTAAAGAGGCTAATCCCAGGGTCGCTCAGGAGTGGCTGACGCTGCTGCAAAAATCCGCTGCGCTCGGCGATGTTAAAGGACCAATGGATGCCGCCAGCCAGCAGGCGTGGGGAGCGTTTTTCTGGCAGCACCGCAACGGCCTGATTGACCCCGACACCCGCGCCCGCCTGCAAAACGGCGGCGAAGCGCAGGCGCAGTGGATCCTCTCCCAGCTTTATTCCGCATTCTCCGGGGTAAGCGGCAAGGAGCTGCAAAACGATCCGCTGATGTTAATGCGCGGCTCGCAGCTGGCGATGGCGAAAAACGGCCAGCGTTTGCGGCTGATGGACGGCTGGCTGGTGATGCAGGATCCCCAGGGCAACTACTGGTATCTGCTGCACGGTGAACTGGCGGGTTCGTCGTTTGATATGCAGCAAACCCACCAGCTCATCACGACCCTGAATACGCTGGAAGAGGATCTGAAAACGCGTTACCCGCAGGCTCAGTTGCTCTCACGCGGCACGGTATTTTACAGCGATTACGCCAGCCAACAGGCGAAGCAGGATATCTCCACCCTGGGCGTGGCAACGCTGCTGGGGGTGATATTACTGATTGTGGCGGTGTTCCGCTCTTTGCGCCCGTTACTGCTTTGCGTGATTTCCATCGGCATCGGCGCGCTGGCGGGAACGGTCGCCACCTTGTTGATTTTCGGCGAATTACACCTGATGACGCTGGTGATGAGCATGAGCGTTATCGGCATTTCCGCTGACTACACGCTCTATTACCTCACCGAGCGGATGGTGCACGGCAATGACGTTTCGCCGTGGCAAAGCCTGGCGAAAGTGCGCAATGCCTTGCTACTGGCGCTGCTCACCACCGTGGCGGCATATCTGATTATGATGCTCGCCCCTTTTCCCGGTATTCGGCAAATGGCGATTTTTGCCGCCGTCGGGTTGAGCGCCTCCTGTCTGACCGTCCTGTTCTGGCATCCGTGGCTGTGCCGTGGCCTGCCGGTACGCCCGGTTCCGGCGATGGCGCTGATGCTGCGCTGGCTGGCGGCGTGGCGGCGTAATAAAAAACTGTCGCTGGGTCTGCCCGTCGCGCTGGCGCTGTTTTCGCTGGCGGGGATGTCAATGCTACGCGTCGATGACGATATCTCGCAGTTACAGGCGCTGCCGCAGCATATTCTGGCGCAGGAGAAAGCCATTACCGCCCTGACCGGACAAAGCGTCGATCAAAAATGGTTTGTAGTTTACGGCGACTCCCCACAGCAAACCTTGGGACGGCTGGAGACATTTACCACCTCGCTGGAGAAAGCGAAAAAAGACGGCCTTATCAGCAACTACCGCACCATTCCGCTGAACTCCCTGGCGCGGCAGGAGGAAGATTTAGACCTGCTGAAAACGGCTGCCCCGACGGTAACAAAAGCACTGCAAAATGCCGGGCTGACGGCGGTGAACCCGGATCTTAACGCCATGCCAGTGAAGGTTGATGAATGGCTGGCAAGCCCCGCCAGTGAAGGCTGGCGTCTGCTGTGGCTGACGCTGGAAAACGGCGAAAGCGGCGTACTGGTGCCGGTTGAAGGGGTTAAAAGTAGCGCGTTGCTGCAGGAAATCGCCAGCTATTACCCTGGCGGCATTGCCTGGGTTGATCGCAAAAGCACCTTTGATGAATTGTTCGCACTTTACCGTTATGTGTTAACCGGCTTGTTGCTGGTGGCGCTGGCAGTAATTGCCTGCGGCGCAGTGGCCCGCCTCGGCTGGCGCAAAGGGCTTATCAGCCTGGTGCCTTCGGTGCTTTCGCTGGGCTGCGGTCTGGCAGTGCTGGCGATGAGCGGGCAGGCGGTGAATCTCTTTTCGCTACTGGCGCTGGTGCTGGTGCTTGGCATCGGCATCAATTACACGCTGTTTTTCAGTAATCCGCGCGGTACACCGTTAACTTCCCTACTGGCGATCACGCTGGCAATGCTCACCACCTTGCTGACGCTGGGAATGCTGGTATTCAGCGCCACCCAGGCCATCAGCAGTTTTGGCATTGTGCTGGTGAGCGGTATTTTCACCGCCTTCCTGCTTTCGCCGCTGGCTATGCCCGATAAAAAGAGAACAAAAAAATGATCAAATCCACCTTCTGGCGAGCGCTCGCCCTGACCGCTACGCTTATCCTCACCGGCTGTAGCCACTCGCAACCGGAACAGGAAGGCCGCCCGCAGGCGTGGCTGCAACCTGGCACACGCATCACGCTGCCTGCGCCGGGGATTTCACCCGCCGTCAATTCCCAGCAACTCTTGACCGGCAGCTTCAACGGCAAAACCCAGTCGCTGCTAGTGATGCTTAACGCCGACGACCAGAAAATCACCCTTGCCGGGCTGTCGTCGGTCGGCATTCGCCTGTTTCTGGTGACCTACGATGCAAAAGGTCTACGCGCCGAGCAATCCATCGTCGTCCCGCAGCTGCCGCCCGCAAGTCAGGTGCTGGCTGACGTAATGCTCAGCCACTGGCCGATTAGCGCCTGGCAACCGCAACTTCCCACTGGCTGGACGCTTCGCGACAACGGCAACAAACGCGAGCTGCGTAACGCCAGCGGCAAGCTGGTCACGGAAATCATCTATCTGAATCGCCAGGGCAAACGCGTGCCAATCAGCATTGAGCAGCATGTCTTTAAATACCACATCACCATTCAATACTTAGGTGACTGATATGATTTATATTTCCGCCGTCGGCATGATCAACGCCCTGGGAAATAATCTTGACGAAATCGCAGCCAACCTGGCTCGCGGTGTCGCCCCCGGCATGCGTCCGCGCGCAGGCTGGTTGCAGGGGCATCCGCAGGCGGTCCTGGCTGGCGTGGATGGCGAGCTTCCGCTTATCCCCGAAAAATTCGCTGCGCACCGCTCGCGCAACAATCAGATCCTGCTGGCGGCGCTGGCGCAGATCCAGCCGCAGGTTGATGACGCTATCGCGAAATATGGCCGCGAGCGCATCGCGATTGTGCTTGGCACCAGCACCTCCGGCCTGCATGAGGGCGACACGCACGTTAACCTGCGCACCAACGGACAGCCGAGCACCACATGGCACTACGCGCAACAGGAACTCGGCGATCCGTCGCGTTTTCTCAGCCACTGGCTGGCGCTCGACGGCCCGGCCTATACCCTTTCAACCGCCTGCTCTTCCAGCGCCAGAGCGATGATCAGCGGGCGCAGGCTTATCGAAGCGGGGCTGGTCGATGCCGCCATTGTGGGTGGCGCAGATACTCTGAGCCGGATGCCGATTAACGGTTTTCACAGCCTCGAATCGCTCTCGCCAACCTTATGTCTGCCGTTTGGTCGTGACCGCGCAGGTATCACCATTGGCGAAGGGGCGGGACTGATGTTATTAACCCGTGAACCGCAGCCCATCGCGTTACTGGGCGTTGGTGAATCGAGCGACGCTTACCATATTTCGGCCCCGCATCCGCAGGGCGAAGGGGCGATCCGCGCCATTAACCAGGCGCTGACCGATGCGCAGCTTACGCCAGATGACGTCGGCTATATCAACCTGCACGGTACCGCCACACAACTCAACGACCAGATTGAATCGATGGTGGTTAACGCCCTGTTTGGCGAACGCGTACCTTGCAGTTCCACCAAACATTTGACCGGACACACGCTGGGCGCGGCGGGCATTACCGAGGCGGCAATCAGCATGTTGATTTTACAGCGTGATTTACCGCTGCCCGCTCAGGACTTCAGCCTGTCGCCGCGCGATCCCACGCTGCCACCGTGCGGCATTATCGAAAAACCGCAGCCGCTGGCACGTCCGGTGATCCTGTCCAATTCCTTCGCCTTTGGCGGCAATAACGCCAGCATTCTGCTCGGGAGGGTTTCGTGAGCCACTATTTATCCCCCGGCGCTTATCTGCCCCACGACGCGCCCATGTTACTGCTGGAAGACGTGGTGAGCGTCAGCGATGACAGCGCGGTGTGCCGCGTGACGGTTTCGCCCAGTGGCGTACTGGCACCGTTTCTCGACCCGGACGGCAATCTCCCCGGCTGGTTTTCCCTTGAACTGATGGCGCAAACTGTCGGCGTCTGGTCTGGCTGGCATCGCCACGAGCAGGGCAAAAACAGTATTGAGTTAGGGATGGTACTGGGCGCGCGTGAATTGCTTTGCGCCGCTGGCATTCTGCCCGCAGGCCAGACGCTGACCATTACCGTCAAGCTGCTGATGCAGGACGATCGCTTCGGCAGTTTTGAGTGCAGCATCAACGACGGCGAGGCGACGGGCCGCATTAACACCTTCCAGCCGACCGCGGAAGAACTTACCACCCTGTTTCAACAAGGAGCGTCCTGATGAGTCGTTCAGTTCTGGTTACTGGTGCCAGCAAAGGCATTGGTCGCGCCATCGCCTGCCAACTGGCGGCAGACGGCTTTAACATTGGCGTTCACTATCACCGTGACGCCACAGGCGCTCAGGAAACGCTGAATGCCATTGTCGCTAACGGTGGTAACGGGCGTTTGCTCAGTTTCGACGTCGCAAACCGCGAACAGTGTCGGGAAGTGCTGGAGTACGAGATCGCGCAACACGGTGCCTGGTACGGCGTGGTCAGTAACGCCGGGATCGCCCGCGATGCCGCTTTTCCGGCTTTAAGCGATGACGACTGGGATGCGGTGATCCACACCAACCTCGACAGTTTCTACAACGTCATTCAACCGTGCATTATGCCGATGATCGGCGCGCGCCAGGGCGGACGCATCATCACGCTGTCATCGGTTTCCGGCGTGATGGGTAATCGCGGTCAGGTGAACTACAGCGCTGCCAAAGCCGGAATTATCGGCGCAACAAAAGCACTGGCTATCGAACTCGCGAAGCGCAAAATCACCGTCAACTGCATCGCGCCAGGGCTAATTGATACCGGGATGATCGAAATGGAAGAGAGCGCCCTGAAAGAGGCAATGTCGATGATCCCCATGAAACGCATGGGCCAAGCGGAAGAAGTTGCCGGGCTTGCCAGCTATTTAATGTCTGATATTGCGGGTTATGTCACCCGCCAGGTTATTTCCATCAACGGAGGGATGTTATGACACGTCGCGTAGTGATTACAGGAATGGGCGGCGTGACTGCCTTTGGTGAAAACTGGCAGGACGTTTCCGCGCGTCTGCTGGCGTATGAGAATGCAGTGCGCAAAATGCCGGAGTGGCAGGTCTACGATGGACTGCACACCCTGCTTGGCGCGCCTGTTGATGATTTCACGCTACCGGAGCACTACACCCGCAAGCGTATCCGTGCGATGGGCCGCGTGTCGCAAATGTCGACCCGTGCCAGCGAGCTGGCGTTAGAGCAGGCAGGGTTGATTGGCGATCCGATATTAACCAGCGGCGAAACGGGCATTGCGTACGGTTCATCGACCGGCAGTACCGGTCCGGTGAGCGAATTTGCCACCATGCTGACGGAAAAGCACACCAATAACATCACTGGCACCACCTATGTGCAGATGATGCCGCACACTACCGCCGTTAATACTGGCCTCTTTTTCGGCCTGCGCGGGCGGGTGATCCCGACCTCCAGCGCCTGTACCTCCGGCAGCCAGGCGATCGGTTATGCGTGGGAAGCCATTCGCCACGGTTATCAAACGGTGATGGTTGCCGGTGGTGCCGAAGAGTTATGCCCTTCAGAAGCAGCGGTATTTGATACGCTTTTCGCTACCAGCCAGCACAATGATGCGCCGAAAACCACACCTTCACCGTTCGATGAAAACCGCGACGGGCTGGTGATTGGTGAAGGCGCAGGGACGCTCATCCTCGAAGAACTGGAGCACGCCAAAGCGCGCGGCGCGACCATTTACGGTGAAATCGTCGGCTTTGCGACTAACTGCGACGCGGCACATATTACCCAGCCGCAGCGCGAAACCATGCAATACTGTATGGAGCAATCGCTGAAAATCGCCGGGTTAAGCGCACAAGATATCGGCTATATTTCGGCGCATGGTACGGCGACCGATCGTGGTGATATGGCAGAAAGTCTGGCGACAGCAACCATTTACGGTGATAATGTGCCGCTCTCCTCGCTGAAAAGTTATTTTGGTCATACGCTTGGTGCCTGTGGCGCGCTCGAAGCCTGGATGAGTCTGCAAATGATGCGCGAAGGTTGGTTTGCGCCTACGCTAAACCTGAATAAACCAGACCCGAACTGTGGCGCGCTGGATTACATCATGCATGAAGCCCGAAAGGTTGATTGTGAGTTTTTGCAGAGTAACAACTTTGCCTTTGGCGGCATTAATACATCCATCATCATTAAGCGCTGGCCCTGAGTTATACAACCACATGGACATCCCATGTGGTGATTCTTCAAAAAATCTGAATCAATGAATATGCACCTCATCCACATTCAACCATTCTTTTGTTTACCATCTGATTGTCGACAATCCTCCAAAAAGCAAATTCTCTTACGCATACTGAAGAGTATTCCGTATAAGGATTCAGCAGACAAAACTTTATCAGTCCACACGAATCAACGGATGCACAGATGACACGCCCGGTTATTACCGGGCAATGGTTGCCATAACGGGTAACATAAGGGACTGAACAGTTGTCTTTAGCGCAACGAACTGATCGAACGTACCTGAACGGACAACCTGAAAACAGCCTTCCATCCTGCTTTGTCCGCCAGCGCTTATTACCAGCCACGTCTGTTGCAGTAAATTAATCAGTTACGAACATTATTTATCAATCGTGACGCTGGCTCGCGCATGGCAGAAAAGGTCCTGACTGAGCAACGACAGGCATCGTATTGTTGCTGCTCCATGTTGTTCACGCAACCAGCGTAATACCAGTGGCGATGATGGACTGACCGTGTGATTACGCTCAGTAATACGTTCGTGCACCTGTCGATAAAAGGAAGTACAGAATGCATGAATCTGTTGCCCGTTGATGTTTCCTTCTGCCGAATGGAGCGTAAAGTAAAATGCCAACAGATGTGGCCAGTGGTCCACTGCCTGCTAAACAAAACGCCGGATTTTCCCCGCTTCTGAAATTAAGGCTTCGGTTATTTGCACTATTTTATCTCTGTTGAATTTGGTTAAGCCGGTGCAGGCACAAGAAAGCGAGCATCAACACCGGTACGGTTCGATGCAAACAGCTGTAACTGGCGATACGAAAGGAATGACGAATCAGTCAGGATGACAAACTGCTGGCTGACCGGAGGGGGCGCAGGAAGATTCACGGCAGTGTCGCCAGCACCAGGGACAGGCCCCATCGCCACAATACCAGCGCTGACATCTGGCATATTGCCAGCGTACCGGTATCACAACACCTTTCATACTTCTGCCCCCGTGATTCTTCGATTCGTTACTGTATATACTGTGACACTTCGCTTTTATACCTGCGGCTGGATCGGCCCGGCTTGATGAAGTGAGAGAAATGGTCTTCACTGATCAGCTTATAAAACCCTTTGTCGGTCATGCCGGTGAAACTGGTGATGTAGCTCATGTCGATCAGTGGATCGTCGGCACGCAGCAATACGCTGCCGTGGCTTGTTGTGGTCAACATGGTCAGAATGTCCTCTGTGAGATTTATGAAAGTTGTGCGAATGCGGGGGAATCTGCTGAACTGTGTGCTACGGGATACCCGGGATTACCTGCGAGGTAACGGGCTTCCGGATCGCACACCTCACGATGATCACAGGCGAAATCACTGAATGCTCTTTGAGTCTATCTTCGCTGTCAGGTAACCAATGAACCCCGTTCCACATCCGGAGGGCTTCTGGTACTGCGCCGCTTCGTCCAGTGACATAAAGCGCTTACATTGCCTATGGCATCCATAATCAACTGATCCAGAATAGGGACATCAAAATATGTCTCTCTGACCATTATATTCCGGCGTATCGGTAGCAGGTCAGAAGTGACGGTTATCAGCGCACACAGGGCCTCCATAAATGTAGCCCCCGGGATTAACCGTCCTGAGACACGGATAAATACGGAGACGACGCAAGCGTGTGGTTGATTGACACCACAGTGCGAATTCGGCGAATGCGAGATCACGGTACGATTCCGCACCACAGTACACAATCAATACCCCGGGGTTTATTCAGGTAAGCAGGGCTGCGGATATCCGGTGTCGCGCCGTTGTGTCACGAACGGTGTAGGTGCGAAACACCGGATAAAATGCAGGTTGCGATACCTCTGAACGCCCTGCGCAGAACGGAGATTTTGGATTAAGTGCTCGCACCTCCGCAGTCCTGGAACAAGTCGGGCTGGTAGCTGTAAACAGACTTCGTACATACCGCTCGGCAATAAATCCCCGTACCACAGGCCTCACAGAATTTCTTCCCATGAAAAAACTGCTCACACATCACACAATGCCACTCCAGCACGACCGGTAATGGAGATAAAAACATCGGCATATCCTCAATGTAAGGGTGGAACTTTTCCGGATTCAGCACCACACACTCCGCCTTCTGTTGCTCGCTCAGGGCATGTAAATCATGCTCAAACCACGCCCCCTGAGCATCTGTCTGCAAAATCAACCGACCACGACAGGAAAGGCAGAAACAATGCCGTATATTTCTGCTGAGCGCAGAATCGGCACTGATAATGTGCTCACCCGGCGTGATCCCCAGCCCCGTTTTTATACCGTTCATCCTGCTACCCCCTCCTCACTGAAACTTCCGCTCTGGCAATGTGTGCAGTACTGCTCCCCATAATAATCGTGGTGACATTGTCTGCAGTGCCAGCTGGCTTTACGCACCACGGGTAAGGCATCCGGTACGAATTGCTGCAGACGCTTAATCAAGCGTACCTCCCTGCGTTCCGGTCTGACATAAGGACACTGCTGACCGTGCGCTGTCAGCCCGTCGTCAGTGTGTTCAAACCAGGGACGCTCAGTGTCGTATTGCGGGTGGTATCTGAGCGCACTGCCGCAGAGGTGGCAAGTGTAGCGATCGTAAGGTGCAGTCTGTGCGGTACGGGCACCCGTCAGACGCCCGTTGCCATCAAGTGCGAGAAAGGATTTTGCGTACATAGTCATATTCCTCAGCCGCCAGACGACACGCAGGCAACAGCCGTCCCGGTACGGGCAGTGTGGTCAGGGTGTGAATGGCGGTTCAGTTAAAATCTGGACTGGAGTCTGGGTAAAGCAGGCTGGTTGCTGTTACAGCACTGTGGTTGTCACACAATGGAACACTGACGTAAAAAACAGTCAGTGGGCGAGTGGATACATCGTTGCCGCCAGACAACAACCCATACTTTTGGTTTGCCGGATATTGGCGCGCCAGTCGTGCTCAACTCCGGCTACAGCCAAAATTGCGCTCACCGGTGCCGTGAGCTTTGGTGTACTCTTTCGCAAGATAGTCAGCACGCTCCAGCACCTGCTGAAAGCCGGTGTCATCACCGCGTTCCAGCCACACCGCCGGCGTTTCAGGAAAATGCGCCAGCGTGGTATGATCTCCGGTATCCACTCCCAGGGCGCTGCACCACGCCTGTTTAATCATCCCGGCCAGTGACCCCGGATCGCGGTAATCACCTGCACGACACCAGGTATCCCGGTTGACCAGCAGC
>NZ_CAOLGM010000094.1:0-18792 GCF_948475835.1 uncultured Escherichia sp.
CCCTTACTCCATCCAGATTTACTATTCGGCCAGTCTGCTGCTCCAGAGTACCCCGTTGTAAAACTACTCATATCTGGTACTTGCCCGGTATCCGTTCCGACGTGCCTCGTTGCTGCTTCTCCCAAACCAACGTTTATGAAAATGCAGAGATAACGGCTAACTGGCATCATTCCTGCTTTTGTCAGGGAGATCTACCATGCTTATTGGCTATGTACGCGTATCAACAAATGACCAGAATACCGATCTACAACGTAATGCGTTGAACTGTGCAGGATGCGAGCTGATTTTTGAAGACAAGATAAGCGGTACAAAGTCCGAAAGGCCGGGACTGAAAAAACTGCTCAGGACATTATCGGCAGGTGACACTCTGGTTGTCTGGAAGCTGGATCGGCTGGGGCGTAGTATGCGGCATCTGGTCATTCTGGTTGAGGAGTTGCGCGAACGTGGCGTTAATTTTCGCAGCCTGACGGATGCAATTGATACCAGCACACCAATGGGACGCTTTTTCTTCCATGTGATGGGTGCCCTGGCTGAAATGGAACGTGAACTGATTGTTGAACGAACAAAAGCAGGACTGGAAGCTGCTCGCGCACAGGGACGAATTGGTGGACGACGTCCCAAACTTACACCAGAACAATGGGCACAGACCGGACGATTAATTGCATCAGGAGTTCCTCGCCAGAAGGTGGCGATCATCTATGATGTTGGCATATCGACTTTGTATAAGAGGTTTCCGGTCGGAGATAAATGAAACCGTAGCACGTCGTATGCAAGAACGTGCCACGGCTGGCTGATGGACGTTCGATAGCGCGAGTTTGAATGAAAATCAGCCGGAGATGATTTTACATAATTGCTACGGAATTATTCAATACAGGAATTGCTTGTGTCTGCATGGATTGACCTGAAATATTCCCGAAAATTTCTCTAAAAAACTCGAAAAAAATGGTAACTAATTGAATGTATTAATATGCAATGGTACGTGTTAGGGATTAAAAGATGAACGTAAATTTATTCAACGCATTAATTTTAAAGGGTTTTATTGTTTGTTGACGAAAACAGGAATCGTGTTCGGTCTCTTTTTATCTGTTAAAAGCCAGAAGCATTTCCTTCGCTGACTTTATAGTCAACCATAACACACACTCTACTGTCTGAGTCCAGCGTTTTTTAACATTCTTGTTAAGATTATGTGATCTTTAGCGCGGGAGGAAAATATTGATGAAACAGCCTGCGCCCGTTTATCAGAGAATTGCGGGTCATCAATGGCGACATATCTGGCTTTCTGGCGATATACACGGTTGTCTTGAGCAGTTGCGCCGCAAATTATGGCATTGTCGTTTTGATCCGTGGCGAGATTTACTTATCTCAGTAGGAGACGTTATCGATCGTGGGCCGCAAAGTTTACGTTGTCTGCAGTTACTGGAACAACATTGGGTTTGTGCGGTAAGAGGCAATCATGAACAGATGGCGATGGATGCGCTGGCATCCCAGCAGATGTCTTTGTGGTTGATGAATGGCGGCGACTGGTTTATTGCGCTGGCAGATAATCAACAGAAACAAGCGAAAACGGCGCTGGAAAAATGTCAGCATTTGCCCTTTATTCTTGAAGTACACAGTCGTACCGGCAAACATGTTATTGCTCATGCCGATTATCCAGATGATGTTTATGAATGGCAAAAGGACGTTGATTTGCATCAGGTCTTGTGGAGCCGCTCGCGATTAGGTGAACGCCAAAAAGGGCAGGGAATTACAGGTGCTGATCATTTCTGGTTTGGTCATACACCGTTGCGACATCGCGTGGATATTGGCAACCTGCATTATATTGATACCGGTGCTGTCTTTGGGGGCGAACTGACTCTTGTGCAATTGCAATAATTAAAAATCACCATACTCCTGTGCTGGTCGCCAGAAACCATCTATAAAATCCTCAATCGGAAAACAACCGCCATGGCGGATCCGTTGATCGCTCATAGAATAAAGACACTGCTGTTCCGTGTTGTAGACATCCACAACAATATCTTCACAACCGCCATCCAGGTAGCAAACAAAAAGTACCAGCGCGAACATTTCATCCCCGAAGTGTGGTGCCGTACCGTTAAGTTTAGGAGAGATTTTACAACGGGGGAATAACCAGGACAAATAACCCGCCATGCCGACGGGTTCTTTTTGGATCAGGCAAGACGCATAATCCAGGCATCAGATTGTTGATCGTAACGGGTACGGTAAAGGACAGAGTGTTCGCCATTTAGCAGGGCAGGGATACTGGTTTCAGCATCCCAGGCATCCAGTTGCATACATAAATCGGGGTCAGATTTACAAGGAATGGTTAACGTTCGATCACCTGGCGATTCACCGTGTAATTCGCCGTCGTCGATTTCAAAAGCGCCTATGCGCACACTGGTTTTCATCTTCGTGCTCTCCATTTAGCTGCCGATTGTGGTACGACCAGTCCGATCGCACCATTTTTCAGCCTAGTTGAGGCAGCCGAATGTGCCAGTCAAAAAGTGCGCTTTTTTTGTGCGCTGTCAGGCGTTACCGGTAAAAAGTTTCCCATCGCGCACCAGTTCACGCGGATAGCTGTTTTTCAATCGCGAACCAATCCGTTTGGCTAAACCAATCGGTTGATGCTGGAAAGTAACCAATACATCATCCGCCACTGGCGCGGCTTGCGGGTAAACATCGCGCCCGCGATACCACTCCTCCGCTTCCTGCGGTGTCAGCTCGAATGCATTCATATTATCGGGTGAGGCAAGAGCAATAACCGCTTCATGCTGCCAGCGATAACCTTTGTTGTGCGTCTCGGCAAGTTTAATCCCCAACCGAGAAAATCGGACTTTACCGATCAGGGCTTCAATGCCCACCGGGAACAACCACAGTTCTTTGTCACGCTGCCAGAGGCGCAGGTTTTCATCCCAGTTTAAGCCAACACCTGCAGCCGCCTGACGAATTTGTCCAGCTTCGCGATCTTTCACCGGGCTGAACGGAAAATTACCGACTTTGTATTTGGGGGCGGGTAAGGCGGGAATCGCCTGAGTTTTACGCAGACGAGCAACGAAGAAGCCTTCGCAGTCGTAAATTTGTGGGAAAACATGCAAAAAGCCTTCTTCGGTCAGCGCTTTGTTTGCACCAGGGAAGAGATCGCCAAGTGGTAAAAACTCTACTGCGTCGGGGTAAGTCTCTTTCAGCCACAGGCAAACGGCTTCGTTTTCTTCCTGGTTTAAGGTACAGGTCGAGTAAACCAGCGTACCACCAGGACGTAATGCATGAAAGGCGCTGTCGATAAGCTCCCGTTGTGTAGCTGCGATTTCCTGATTGCTTTCTGGTGACCAGTTTTTTAGCGCATCGGGATCTTTACGCACCACGCCTTCGCCAGAGCAGGGAGCGTCCAGCAAAATGGCATCGAACATTTCTGGCACTGCCGCACCAAACACGCGGCCATCAAAATGTGTGAGCGCAACATTACTGATGCCACAGCGGCTGATATTGGCATGTAACACTTTTACCCGACTGGCGGAAAACTCATTGGCAAGGATTGCCCCTTCGTTATTCATCCGCGCGGCAATTTGCGTCGTTTTGGAGCCTGGCGCAGCTGCGACATCCATCACCCGCTGTGGTGCATTATCGTCAGCAAACAAGGCGGCAACGGGCAACATTGAACTGGCTTCCTGAATATAAAACAGGCCGCTTAAATGCTCGGCGGTACTACCCAATGGCAATGCATCTTCATTGTCGCGTTCAATCCAGAAACCTTCTTCACACCACGGAATTGGCGTAAGCGTCCAGCCATAAGGAGCGGTTAATTGCAGGAAATCAGCAACGGAGATTTTCAGCGTATTAACGCGAATGCTGCGGCGCAACGGGCGCTGACAGGCGGCAAGAAAATCATCAAATGAGAGCGTCGAAGGCATCGCTTCGCGCATTTGTGTCAGAAAGGCGTCCGGGAAATAAACGGTGTGTTGGGCCACGAGCATGTACCACTGGCAAAAAAACAGGCGCGCAGTTTAGCATAAACGCTCCGGCGCAGGCACGCCGGAGCAGTGGGCATTATTTGGGAAGCGCAGTTCCCCATTCACGCCACTCTTTCGGTTCACTTTCCTGCAACAGGAAGTGTTTGCCTTCCTGGGCTTTCGGTGCCAGTGGCGTACCCGGAGGCGTGGCGAAGGCGATGCCGCCACGGATAAACTGGTTAAAGGTGCCGGTTTTCACTACGCCGCCCGTCAGACCAAAGTCCAGACTGTAACCCGATGCCAACCAGAAGACGGAATTGTTACGCACCAGGTGTTGATAGCGTTTACTGATGCGCATCGCAATCATCACGCGATCTGACAATGTCCCCAGCGTCATTCCTGTAACCGTACCGACTTCCAGACCACGGAACAGCACAGGCGTACCAATACCTAACGAACCGGCTTCCGGCGCTTCAACAATAATGCTTAAGCCATCCAGGTAACGCGAATCAGTAATGGTGGCCTCTTGTAATTCAAAGTCGCGGCGAGGATTGCCCCGGCCTGGTTCGACGTTGATATACGGCTGGAGGATAGTATTAAGATGCTCAACGCCAGCTGCCGAAATTTGCGGTGTGACCACTGAGAAGCGCGTACCACCGCGAGCAAAGGTCTGGACATACTCCGGATAGAGCACCGCCTTTGCCTGTACTTCATTGCGCGCGGTAATCAGATCCAGCGTCTGGATTTGCCCGATATCAATACCGAGATAGCGAATTGGCATCCCGACCGCCAGTTTTCCGGCATCGAAAGCGTGAAGCGTAATCTGCCCACCAACCGCACGGGCCGCTGTTTCGGAAGCATACAGAATACGTTTGTCGCCTTTACGCTGACTGGCGCTGGCACCACTGAGGTTATCGAAGCTAATAGCCCCTTTTAATGCTCTGGAGAGCGGGGATGCCTGTACGGTCAGGCCACTACCATTCAGCTGAACTTTCGCCCCGCCTTCTGCCCAGAACACGCTATTGCTGGTCAGAAGGTTGCGATACTCCGGCTTAATATGCAGATCGATATCAAACGCGTTAGTTCGCGGACGCACGGTAATAACTTCACCAACTTCAAATTTACGGTACAGCACTACCGATCCTGCCTGCACATCCGGCAGCGTCTCTGCACTCAAACTCACGGTTGTGGTGGGTAAATCGCTAAGGCTGTTCTCCAGCGCTTTTTCCAGATTGGCATACAGTGGATAGCTGGCTTTCATCTCGCCTTTATCGCCCGGCAGAATACGTATCCCGCCGTTAATCCATTCTGAGGCGCTGGCACCGAGAAACTCAACGCCATCCAGCCCCACCTTCACGTCGACACGGCTGTTGACGACAAATTTGCTATCGCCTTTTACCAGTTCTCGATGCTGAGGCTCGATGGCGACGGTAAAGGTGACGCCTTTGCTGGTGAGTTTACGATCGATAACCTGGCCTACCTGCACGCCGTGAAGAATGAGCGGCTGACCAGCATCAATACCGTAACTTTCCGGCGCGGTCAGGGTCAGCGTCAGAACATCAGGTTCATGCAGCAGTGCTTTTTCGCCTGGCACAACAACGAACTCTTTGCGTGGCTCGCCATCGCCGGGTACCAACTCGAAGGTTTTGCCAGTCAGCAGGGCGCTGAGATTGGCATCGCTAAGGGATAATTTCGGATTACGTAATTCGATGCGGGTATTTTCACGAAGCAGGGTAACGACGCTGGGATCAACTGTCATTTCCCCAGTGACTTTACCACCAGGATTTAAATCCAGTTTAGTTAGCTGTCCGACTTCCAGTCCCTGATACATTAATGGCGTCGAGTCGGCGGTTAATCCGGCCCCACTCGGCAGTTCCAGTTTTATTATTACGCCACGCTGGCTATGGGCGAGGTCTTCATACAGACCAAAGGTATCTTCCGCCTCGGCAGGTTTCGACTCTTCTGGTGAATCGAAGGCAATCGCACCGTTAACCAGTGCCGCCAGGCTTTCCAGTTTCACCTTCGCGCCACTGATACTGACATTGGCATCAACGCCGGAAACGTTCCAGAAACGGCTACCTTTTTTCACCAGATCGGTAAAACGCCGCTCGATCAGGACATCAATCACCACGCCTTGTTTGTTGGGATTGATGGCATAGTCGTAGACTTTTCCCACCGGGATCTTGCGGAAATAGACCAATGAACCGCTGTTCAGCGAACCGAGATCGGGGGCTTGCAGGTGGATCATCAGATCGCCATTGTCCAGCCGATATTTCGGTTGGGTATCGAGTGCGACAAAGTGATCCTGCTCTTTACCTTTACCCGGCATCATGCCGATATAGTTCCCACCGACGAGGGCGTCCAGCCCGGAGACACCTGCCAACGATGCTTTTGGCGTCACCAGCCAGAATTGAGTCTCTTCGCGCAGCGCATCTTTCATATCGGACTTGATGCTGACCTTGACTTCAATCTTACGAAGATCGTCGCTGAGGCTGATATCCTGCACTGTTCCGACTTCAACGCCCTGATAACGAACAGGCGTACGGCCCGGAACAATACCATCCGCCGACATAAAGTCGATGGTGACGGTATTACCCCGGTCCTGATAACTGTCCCAAATCAGCCAACCGGCAATCATTAGCGCGATGAAAGGCAGCAGCCAGAAAGGTGAGATACGGCGTTTATTTTTAATCTGCGCTTCAGTCGTCGAAGCGGGCGTTTCCTGACTCATGTGCATCCCAAAGTAAGCGGCTGTCCAGCCATTCCACAGCAAGAATAGTCAAAATTACCGCTGCGCCGAAATAAAACGCAGCCGGTCCCATAGTAAAAGCGAGGATCTGATCGCGATTAATCAGCGACATGGTTAAAGATATGACAAACAGGTCGAGCATCGACCAGCGACCAATCCAGGTCACCATCCGCAGTAACAGAATGCGTGTGCGTAAACCTTGCTGGCATTTAAAATGAATGCTCAACAGTAAAGTGAACATGACGATCACTTTAGTAAACGGTACCAGAATACTGGCGATAAACACGATTCCCGCAACCGCAATGTTGCTACTTGCCAGCGACATAATTCCGGAAAGAATTGTATCTTCCTGCCGTCCTCCGTTCAGATAAATGATAGAAATAGGCAACAGGTTGGCAGGTAACAACAAAACGATTGACGCTAACAGCGCCGCCCAGCATTTTTGCAAACTATGACGGCGACGCAGGCGTAGCGGGATATGGCAACGCGGGCAGCGACCACGCTGATCAGGATAGCCGGTAAAATGGCACCCAAGACAGACACGAAGTTTCTCGTCCCTACGCGTAGCGGGGCGCTGCGGATAAAATCGCTCCCACAGCTCCTCGACATTAAGATGTGACAACGTCACCGTCGTTAAAATCACCAACGCCACAAAAGAGAACAAGCCGACACCCGCCTGGATATGGGCATAATCCTGTACCTTTATAGAAGCAACGCCAATGCCGACCAGGTAGATATCCAGCATTACCCACTCTTTAAGTCGCTCAAGCATCAGCAGTACCGGACGTAAATTCATTCCCAGTCGGTTACCAAACCATAAATATGCTATGGAGGACACCAGAATGAGGGGGGCACCAATAACGCAGAAAAAGACCATCGCCCCCGTTATCGTATCGCCCTGTTTGGTCATTTGCCAGATGCCTTGCATGACGTTGGCGTCGATACGAATACCTAACAGCCAGATATGCAACAGCGGTTCGCCCCAGGCAAACGGCATCAGCAACAGCATGGTGAAAGCCATTGCCGCCAGGCGCGTTAGCGACCAGTCGCGCCCGTCGCGAATTTTTGCCTGACAGCGCGGACAATAGGCACTCTGATGAGAATTTATCTCGGGCAGGCTAAACAGCATGTCACATTGCGGGCAACGTTGGTAATCACCACGCGGCAGTTCCTCGCCGATTGCCCTCACTGTTATCTTTTTTGTCGGCGTAATTTGTGGTGTGTTAAGAGCCATGACGTGCCAAATGTAATAAGAATTAACATTAATCTTAACCCATGATGGGAATGATCTTGAGCATTAACGCATTTAATGCTTATTTTAATAGGCTGGCAGTTCCAGGTAAGACAAACAAGTGATTATATAATGAACAAAACAGAATTTTACGCGGATTTAAATCGCGACTTTAACGCGCTGATGGAGGGAGAAACCAGTTTTCTGGCAACGCTTGCGAACACCAGTGCGTTGTTATACGAGCGTCTCACTGACGTAAACTGGGCAGGTTTTTATTTGCTTGAGGACGATACACTGGTACTCGGACCATTTCAGGGCAAAATTGCCTGTGTCCGGATACCCGTCGGGCGCGGGGTGTGCGGCACTGCGGTTGCCCGCAATCAAGTGCAGCGTATCGAGGATGTTCACGCGTTTGACGGGCATATTGCCTGTGATGCGGCGAGTAATTCTGAAATTGTTCTGCCGCTGGTGGTGAAAAATCAGATTATTGGTGTTCTTGACATCGATAGTACCGTCTTCGGTCGCTTTACAGACGAGGACGAGCAAGGCTTACGTCAGCTTGTGGCACAGCTTGAAAAAGTGCTTGCAACGACGGATTACAAAAAATTCTTTGCGAGCGTCGCAGGATAATCAACGGATAACGTAGCATTTACTGGTAGCGTCATTATAATGACGCCTGTTCATGCCTGCGCTTGTTGGCTACGTCCGTTGTAATCAGGAAATTTCATGGAAAATCAACCTAAGTTGAATAGCAGTAAAGAAGTAATCGCGTTTCTGGCCGAACGTTTTCCCCACTGTTTCAGTGCGGAAGGTGAAGCGCGTCCGCTGAAAATCGGTATTTTTCAGGATTTGGTCGATCGTGTTGCCGGGGAAATGAACCTGAGCAAAACGCAATTACGATCCGCTTTACGTCTCTACACTTCGAGCTGGCGTTATCTTTACGGTGTTAAACCCGGCGCAACGCGTGTCGATCTTGACGGCAACCCATGCGGTGAGCTGGACGAGCAACATGTAGAGCATGCTCGCAAGCAGCTTGAAGAAGCGAAAGCGCGTGTTCAGGCACAGCGTGCTGAACAGCAAGCGAAAAAACGCGAAGCTGCCGCAGCTGCTGGTGAGAAAGAAGACGCACCGCGCCGCGAACGCAAGCCACGTCCGACCACGCCACGCCGCAAAGAAGGCGCTGAACGTAAACCTCGTGCGCAAAAGCCGGTAGAGAAAGCGCCAAAAACAGTAAAAGCACCTCGCGAAGAACAGCACACCCCGGTTTCTGACATTTCAGCTCTGACTGTCGGACAAGCCCTGAAGGTGAAAGCGGGTCAAAACGCGATGGATGCCACCGTATTAGAAATCACCAAAGACGGCGTCCGCGTCCAGCTGAATTCGGGTATGTCTTTGATTGTGCGCGCAGAACACCTGGTGTTCTGAAACGGAGGCCGGGCCAGGCATGAACATGTTTTTTAGGCTTACCGCGTTAGCTGGCCTGCTTGCAATAGCAGGCCAGACCTTCGCTGTAGAAGATATCACGCGTGCTGATCAAATTCCGGTATTAAAGGAAGAGACGCAGCATGCGACGGTAAGTGAGCGCGTAACGTCGCGCTTCACCCGTTCTCATTATCGCCAGTTCGACCTCGATCAGGCATTTTCGGCCAAAATCTTTGACCGCTACCTGAATCTGCTCGATTACAGCCACAACGTGCTGCTGGCAAGCGATGTTGAACAGTTCGCGAAAAAGAAAACCGAGTTAGGCGATGAACTGCGTTCAGGCAAACTCGACGTTTTCTACGATCTCTACAATCTGGCGCAAAAGCGCCGTTTTGAGCGTTACCAGTACGCTTTGTCGGTACTGGAAAAGCCGATGGATTTCACCGGCAACGACACTTATAACCTTGACCGCAGCAAAGCGCCCTGGCCGAAAAACGAGGCTGAGTTGAACGCGCTGTGGGACAGTAAAGTCAAATTCGACGAGTTAAGCCTGAAGCTGGCAGGAAAAACGGATAAAGAAATTCGTGAAACCCTGACACGCCGCTACAAATTTGCCATTCGTCGTCTGGCGCAAACCAACAGCGAAGATGTTTTCTCGCTGGCAATGACGGCGTTTGCGCGTGAAATCGACCCGCATACCAACTATCTTTCCCCGCGTAATACCGAACAGTTCAACACTGAAATGAGCTTGTCGCTGGAAGGTATTGGCGCAGTGCTGCAAATGGATGATGACTACACCGTTATCAATTCGATGGTGGCAGGTGGTCCGGCAGCGAAGAGTAAAGCTATCAGCGTTGGTGACAAAATTGTCGGTGTTGGTCAAACAGGCAAGCCGATGGTTGACGTGATTGGCTGGCGTCTTGATGATGTGGTTGCCTTAATTAAAGGGCCGAAGGGCAGTAAAGTTCGTCTGGAAATTTTACCTGCTGGTAAAGGGACCAAGACCCGCACTGTAACATTGACCCGTGAACGTATTCGTCTCGAAGACCGCGCGGTTAAAATGTCGGTGAAGACCGTCGGTAAAGAGAAAGTCGGCGTGCTGGATATTCCGGGCTTCTATGTGGGTTTGACAGACGATGTCAAAGTTCAACTGCAGAAACTGGAAAAACAGAATGTCAGCAGTGTGATCATCGACCTGCGTAGCAATGGCGGTGGGGCGCTGACCGAAGCGGTATCGCTCTCAGGTCTGTTTATTCCTGCGGGTCCCATTGTTCAGGTCCGCGATAACAACGGCAAGGTTCGTGAAGACAGCGATACCGACGGGCAGGTGTTCTATAAAGGCCCGCTGGTGGTACTGGTTGACCGTTTCAGTGCTTCGGCTTCAGAAATCTTTGCCGCGGCAATGCAGGATTACGGTCGTGCGCTGGTTGTGGGTGAACCGACGTTTGGTAAAGGCACCGTTCAGCAATACCGTTCATTGAACCGTATTTACGATCAGATGTTACGTCCTGAATGGCCAGCGCTGGGTTCTGTGCAGTACACGATCCAGAAATTCTATCGCGTTAACGGCGGCAGTACGCAACGTAAAGGCGTAACGCCAGACATCATCATGCCGACGGGTAATGAAGAAACGGAAACGGGTGAGAAATTCGAAGATAACGCGCTGCCGTGGGATAGCATTGATGCCGCGACTTATGTGAAATCAGGCGATTTAACGGCCTTTGGGCCGGAGCTGCTGAAGGAACATAATGCGCGTATCGCGAAAGATCCTGAGTTCCAGAACATCATGAAGGATATCGCGCGCTTCAACGCTATGAAGGACAAGCGCAATATCGTTTCTCTGAACTACGCTGTGCGTGAGAAAGAGAATAATGAAGATGATGCGACGCGTCTGGCGCGTTTGAACGAACGCTTTAAACGCGAAGGTAAACCGGAGTTGAAGAAGCTGGATGATCTACCTAAAGATTACCAGGAGCCGGATCCTTATCTGGATGAGACGGTGAATATCGCACTCGATCTGGCGAAGCTTGAAAAAGCCAGACCCGCGGAACAACCCGCTCCCGTCAAGTAATATCAATCAGGCACAAGAAATTGTGCCTGATTTTTTAACAGCGGCAAGATGCCGTAAATCAGATGCTACAAAATGTAAAGTTGTGTCTTTCTGGTGACTTACGCACTATCCAGACTTGAAAATAGTCGCGTAACCCATACGATGTGGGTATCGCATATTGCGTTTTGTTAAACTGAGGTAAAAAGAAAATTATGATGCGAATCGCGCTCTTCCTGCTAACGAACCTGGCCGTAATGGTCGTTTTCGGGCTGGTACTGAGCCTGACAGGGATACAGTCGAGCAGCGTTCAGGGGCTAATGATCATGGCCTTGCTGTTCGGTTTTGGTGGTTCCTTCGTTTCGCTTCTGATGTCCAAATGGATGGCATTACGATCTGTTGGCGGGGAAGTGATCGAGCAACCGCGTAACGAAAGGGAACGTTGGCTGGTTAATACTGTAGCAACCCAGGCTCGTCAGGCAGGGATCGCTATGCCGCAAGTGGCTATCTACCATGCGCCGGACATCAACGCTTTTGCAACCGGTGCGCGCCGTGATGCCTCTCTGGTTGCTGTCAGCACCGGTTTGCTGCAGAACATGAGCCCGGATGAAGCCGAGGCGGTAATTGCTCACGAAATCAGCCACATCGCCAATGGTGATATGGTCACCATGACGCTGATTCAGGGCGTGGTGAACACCTTCGTTATCTTTATTTCCCGTATTCTGGCGCAGCTTGCCGCGGGTTTTATGGGCGGAAATCGTGATGAAGGTGAAGAGAGCAACGGCAACCCGCTGATCTACTTTGCGGTTGCAACGGTTCTGGAACTGGTGTTTGGTATTCTGGCGAGCATTATCACCATGTGGTTCTCGCGTCATCGTGAATTCCATGCTGATGCCGGTTCGGCAAAACTGGTTGGTCGCGAGAAAATGATTGCCGCGCTGCAGCGCCTGAAAACCAGCTATGAACCGCAAGAAGCAACCAGCATGATGGCTTTCTGCATTAACGGTAAGTCGAAATCGCTCAGTGAGTTGTTCATGACTCACCCGCCGCTGGATAAACGAATTGAAGCTCTGCGTACGGGTGAATACCTGAAGTAATATGAAGTAAATACTAAAAAGCGCGTCCTGATCGACGCGCTTTTTTTATGCCCTGGATCGTGGCTGAGTGATACGTAAACCACTGACACAGGCAGCAATCACTGCCAGAATAGCCGCAGCCATCAGCGAAACGTGCGTACCATTATCACCGAACTGATTTAGCATCAGCGCCACCAGTGCCGCGCCGCTACTCTGACCCAGTAGACGAGCCGTTCCTAACATGCCACTGGCTCCACCGCTACGTTCGCGAGGAGCGGAGGTAATAATGGTGTGGTTATTGGGTGACTGGAACAAGCCAAATCCAGCGCCACATAAGATCATCGGCCAGATAATCTTGATATCCGCAGGTGACGCGGGCAGCAGAACCAGGGAAAAAAGCCCCGCAGCCATGATGAACAACCCTAGAGCACCCAGCAATCCTGCATGTACGCGTTCAATCAAATAGCCTGCCAACGGAGCCATCACCATCGTTGCTAACGGCCACGGTGTCAGAAGTAAACCTGTTTCGACTTCACTACGCCCGAGCACGGTTTGCAGGTAAAAGGGCAGGGAAACCATTGCCAGCATTTGTGCGCAGAAAGAGCAAACAGATGTGCAAATAGAAAGTGAAAACAGCGGGATACGCAGTAAATCCACCGGTAGCAGCGGTACGGGAAGAGAAAGCTGGCGGCGAATAAAGAAAATACCAACAACAACCATTACCACCAGTTCCGCAGCAATTAACGTCAGCGATTGCCCCTGAGCGAAACCACTCAACGCAGTGATAAGCAGGCCGAAGGTTAACGCGTTCATCACGGCGCTGGGCAGGTCGAAACGGGGTTTACTGGCGCGAGAACCATTGGGTGGCAGAAAACGCATCGCCAGAAGCAGGGCGATAATACCTAACGGTACGTTGATTAAAAATAACCATTTCCAGGATGCGATGGAGAGGATTGCTGCAGCAATTGTCGGCCCGGCAGCAGAAGAAACGGCAACAATAAACGAGTTTATGCCCATCCCTCTCCCCAGAAAACGTTGTGGATAGATCAGGCGGATAAGTGCGGTATTAACGCTCATCAACGCTGCACCGCCGAAACCTTGTATGACACGCGCAAGGGTGAGCATTTGCAGCGAATCAGAAAGGGCGCAGAACAGTGAAGACAACAGAAAAACGACCAGACCGCATTTATAAATACGTCGATAGCCAAACATATCGCCCAGAAACGAAAACGAGAGCAGGGAGATGACAATGGCGATTTGATAGGCGTTCACTACCCAGATGGAACTGGCTGGCGTGGCATGAAGGTCCGTGGCGATTGTTGGCAGGGCGACGTTGGCGATTGCGCCGTCAAGGACAGCCATCGAAATACCAATCACAATGGTTAATATCGCACCGTATCGCTGGGGCAATGGCAGGCCGTCGGCCTGAACTTTTGGCATAGGAATTTTATATCTTTGGTGAATAATCAACAGGGGTATGATTCTAGCACTGATATTCACGGTGGATGTCGCAGAATTGTAACTAACCGGCAAAAGATGGATTGCGACCACCCTGGTGCGAAATTATAATAAAAAACAGTTCTGATTTTTATAAAACACTCGCAATGAGGTGATAAATGGCTAACGCAGATCTGGATAAACAGCCTGATTCTGTATCTTCCGTGCTAAAAGTTTTTGGCATTTTGCAGGCGCTGGGTGAAGAGCGCGAAATAGGGATAACCGAGCTGTCGCAGCGCGTCATGATGTCAAAAAGCACCGTTTATCGCTTTTTACAGACCATGAAAACCTTAGGTTATGTGGCGCAGGAAGGGGAGTCGGAGAAATATTCCCTGACCCTGAAATTGTTTGAACTGGGCGCTCGCGCGTTACAAAACGTCGATTTAATTCGTAGCGCAGATATCCAGATGCGTGAGATCTCCCGCCTGACCAAAGAAACTATCCACCTCGGCGCACTGGACGAAGACAGTATTGTTTACATTCACAAAATTGACTCTATGTACAATTTGCGCATGTATTCACGGATTGGGCGTCGTAATCCGCTGTACAGCACCGCGATTGGTAAGGTACTGCTGGCATGGCGCGATCTCGATGAAGTGAAGCAAATTCTTGAGGGCGTGGAGTATAAACGCAGTACCGAGCGGACCATCACCAGTACAGAAGCGTTATTACCCGTTCTGGACCAGGTGCGCGAGCAGGGGTATGGCGAAGATAACGAAGAGCAGGAAGAAGGGCTGCGATGCATTGCGGTACCGGTATTTGATCGCTTTGGCGTGGTCATTGCCGGTTTGAGCATCTCCTTCCCGACGTTGCGTTTCTCTGAAGAGCGTTTACAGGAATATGTCGCAATGTTGCATACCGCAGCGCGCAAAATTTCTGCCCAAATGGGTTATCACGACTATCCGTTCTGATGAGAGTAAGAACCTGTCGGAATATCAAACAGACAGGTTCTTTATTTAGCATGAGAAAAATAAAGTTGAAGGTGCGTTATATTAAACGCGCTTGCTATAAGAATATTTTACTCATGAGTGAGAATCTGGTTGTTTATTACCCTTAACCATTATCGACCACGATATTGCTTTTACGTAACAGTGGGCAATCTGTTATCCCCAAGAAACCACTTTTAGTGTGCAAGTATTGTACCGTGCTGGTGCCTCTGGCAGTCAGATAGGTACATTGCAAACCTAATCCTGCGGCATTCTCTTTGCTTCCAATCAAAACGCCATATCCGCTGAGTAATAATCCTATCCATACCAGTGCTATCAGCATAACTGTGCGAATGATGAATCGCATTACAACCTCTTCTCTTTTTATGTTCGCTTAATCGTAGCGGCAATATGCGCTGAAGCAAGCTACTCATTCCGAAAAAGCACGAATATCGACATAGTTAGGCGCTGTTTAACTAACGCATGCTAGTTTAATGACATAAGGTAGGTGAAGCGGAGATTGGAGTGAAAAAGTTTCGATGGGTCGTTCTGGTTGTCGTGGTGTTGGCTTGCTTGCTGCTTTGGGCGCAGGTATTCAACATGATGTGCGATCAGGATGTACAATTTTTCAGCGGAATTTGTGCCATTAACCAGTTTATCCCGTGGTGATATCATTTTTTCAGCACTAGATTTTCTTCCTCTCCAGCAGTGGTAGAATAGCGCCTCTACTCAGAGGTGGTGAAATGAACGAAGTTGTAAATTCAGGCGTGATGAACATTGCGTCTTTGGTTGTATCGGTGGTGGTTCTTCTTATCGGGCTCATCTTGTGGTTTTTTATCAATCGTGCCAGTTCTCGGACTAACGAACAGATTGAACTGCTTGAGGCGTTGCTGGATCAGCAAAAACGTCAAAATGCACTGTTACGTCGTTTGTGCGAAGCAAACGAACCAGAGAAAGCAGATAAAAAGACCGTTGAGAGTCAAAAATCGGTTGAAGACGAAGATATTATTCGTCTGGTCGCCGAACGATAATCCTTCCTCAATCTTGAGTAACCCCGTCGTTGAAGGGTTACTCAATTCATCCTGATTATACGCACTGCCATGGTGCAACTGCTTCAAATTAAAACTCTGGTCTGACTTCAAATAATTATCATATTATTTATTTGCGTAACGGGATATCAGAAAAAGATATTTTCCTCATTAATTTATTAGGATGTTTACATCGGATTTGTGATTAAGCGTGGTATTATTTATTAGCGAAACGTTTCTCTCTTGATTTTTTTTGCTCACTCATCAATTTTTCTTATTTTAAATTTACAATCCCTTTGGGGATTGACTTCTCTTTAGGGTAATTGATAGCCGTTAACTGACTGTTTTATGAGAAAAAGTGATATAACTTTTTATTCATTGCATAGCAGAAAATGTGATATTGCACGCACTATGTAATAACTTCTCCCACTGGCCTGGAACAACTGAACTTATTGAACTATGTTAGAAACTACGCCAGTTTAAGTATCTGCCTGAACTGGCAAGGTTAAGCACAATGATATATCGGCGCGTATTCCGTTGCATAAGTGTGCAAAAAAAGTGGAAGACGTATCGAGATTTGTGCGTCTGATCGAGACATGTTTAAAAATGGCTTGCCATAATTAACGTTGTATGTGATAACAGATTTCGGGTTAAACGAGGTACAGTTCTGTTTATGTGTGGCATTTTCAGTAAAGAAGTCCTGAGTAAACACGTTGACGTTGAATACCGCTTCTCTGCCGAGCCTTATATTGGTGCCTCATGCAGTAATGTGTCAGTTTTATCTATGTTATGCCTGCGGGCGAAGAAAACAATCTAAGGAATTTTTCAAATGGCAAAGATTAAAGGTCAGGTTAAGTGGTTCAACGAGTCTAAAGGTTTTGGCTTCATTACTCCGGCTGATGGCAGCAAAGACGTGTTCGTACACTTCTCCGCTATCCAGGGTAATGGCTTCAAAACTCTGGCTGAAGGTCAGAACGTTGAGTTCGAAATTCAGGACGGCCAGAAAGGTCCGGCAGCTGTTAACGTAACAGCTATCTGATCGAATCCACTGATCTGAAGTGTGAATACGCTTCAATCTCGCTATAAAGCCTCGTCGAATGCGAGGCTTTTTACTATGCTTTATCTTCGCTCCTGGCGTTCGGATATTTGCCCGCCGCGTGATTCGCGTTACACTTGCGGCCTTTAGTATCCTGCCGGAGTTGTCATGTCGTTTTCCTGTCCACTTTGCCATCAGCCTCTTTCGCGTGAAAAAAACAGCTATATCTGTCCCCAGCGACATCAGTTTGATATGGCGAAAGAAGGGTATGTCAATCTGCTGCCCGTTCAGCATAAACGGTCTCGTGATCCGGGCGACAGCGCGGAAATGATGCAAGCACGCCGCGCATTCTTAGATGCCGGACATTATCAGCCGCTGCGTGATGCAATTGTCGCCCAACTGCGGGAACGGCTTGATGAAAAGGCCACGGCGGTGCTGGATATTGGCTGTGGTGAAGGGTATTACACACACGCATTTGCCGATGCGTTGCCCGAAATCACCACGTTTGGCCTGGATGTCTCGAAGGTAGCGATAAAAGCGGCGGCGAAACGCTATCCGCAGGTCACTCTTTGTGTCGCTTCCAGCCACCGTTTGCCGTTTTCCGATACCAGTATGGACGCCATAATACGTATTTACGCGCCGTGTAAAGCAGAAGAATTAGCACGAGTAGTGAAGCCCGGCGGCTGGGTCATTACTGCCACGCCGGGACCGCGACATTTGATGGAGCTGAAGGGGCTGATTTACAATGAAGTACATCTTCATGCACCTCATGCAGAACAACTGGAAGGTTTTACATTACAGCAGAGTGATGAGTTGTGTTATCCGATGCGTCTTCGCGGTGATGAAGCCGTCGCATTATTGCAGATGACGCCGTTTGCCTGGCGTGCGAAGCCAGAAGTCTGGCAAACACTGGCAGCAAAAGAAGTGTTCGACTGCCAGACGGACTTTAATATTCACCTCTGGCAGCGTTCTTATTAACCGTGGAAGTGCGTCCAGAGGATCTGGACGCCGATGCCGATCAGTACCAGCCCGCCGAGAATTTCCGCTTTTTTCCCAATAATTGAGCCGATAAAGCGACCAACCATCATCCCTAATGTCGACATAATCAAGGTTGCACAACCAATGGCCAATGCGGTCGCGATAATGTTGACCTGCAGGAAAGCAAGACCAACACCCACAGCCATGGCATCCAGGCTGGTGGCAATCGCGGTGGTTACCAGTAGCCAGAAACCGTGCCGACGGCGCGGCTCTTCATCTTCATCATCTGCGCCACGAAAACCCTCAATAATCATTCGCCCGCCGAGGAATATCAGCAGCACAAACGCAATCCAGTGATTCCATTCAAGGACAAACCGGCTGGCTAACATGCCCATTCCCCAGCCGATCAGCGGCGTCAGGGTTTCGACGGCACCAAAAATAAGGCCGGTTCGCAATGCTTCAGAAAATTTCGGTTTATGGAGGGTGGCACCTTTACCGATTGATGCAGCAAATGCATCCATCGACATACCAAACGCAAGAAGAACAGTAGCAGTGATATTCATGACAACGTCCTGACCGGGGTATCCATAAAACACATCATCGCCCCCAGCAAACATGCATACATGAACAACAAGCCGCGATGGTTTTCGCGTTCATGCAGGCATAGCGATTGATGTGCATATGGTCTCGCCTGACTGAAAGTATTCAGTCCGTACGTGCCACGTTTTGCAACGAGTATGTTGACACGTACATTTCCGGAATCTGGAAATCGGCTACTCCCCAAATGAGGGCGCAACCTTAACATATTTTGAGAATATAAAACAACTGTTGGAATATATTATTTCATTGCTTTATTGA
>NZ_CAOLGM010000095.1:0-18786 GCF_948475835.1 uncultured Escherichia sp.
GGGTGACATACACCGGATCCTGATGCAGTGTCAGCGATGGATGCGCTTTCGCCAGTCCTGCCAGTTGTTCGTCCAGTACGTCTTGCACATCATTGATCAATTTTTTCATTATTTTGCTCCAGCAATTACGGTAGGGCATGGATGATGTTCAACGACACGGCGACCACTGACTGCCGATGAATCCATTGTGCATCAGGCAAGGGAAAAGAAAATTAGCCCAAATTATGTTTCATAGTGAAACATATGCTTTAATGAATGTTCCATATTGAAACTTTTACGTGTATTAATACTTAAAATTGCGAGCCGGAACACCTTTTGTCATAAGGGATGCGGGATATGAGTGGCGCTTTTAACAACGATGGTCGGGGCATATCTCCCTTAATTGCAACCTCCTGGGAGCGATGCAATAAGCTGATGAAACGGGAGACATGGAACGTACCACATCAGGCCCAGGGCGTGACATTTGCTTCTATTTATCGGCGTAAGAAAGCGATGCTGACGCTCGGGCAGGCTGCGCTGGAAGATGCCTGGGAATATATGGCACCGCGAGAGTGTGCGCTGTTTATCCTCGATGAAACCGCCTGCATTCTCAGCCGTAATGGCGATCCGCAAACCTTGCAGCAGCTAAGTGCACTGGGATTCAATGACGGCACGTATTGCGCCGAGGGAATTATTGGTACTTGTGCGCTATCGTTAGCGGCTATCTCTGGTCAGGCCGTGAAAACGATGGCCGATCAACATTTCAAACAGGCACTCTGGAACTGGGCCTTTTGTGCAACGCCGTTGTTTGACAGCAAGGGCCGATTGACGGGAACAATAGCGCTAGCGTGTCCGGTTGAGCAAACTACCGCAGCTGATTTGCCGTTGACGTTGGCAATCGCCCGCGAGGTCGGAAATTTACTGCTGACGGACAGTTTGCTCGCTGAAACTAACCGTCATTTAAATCAACTTAATGCCCTGTTAGAAAGTATGGATGATGGCGTGATTAGCTGGGACGAGCAGGGTAATTTGCAATTTATTAATGCCCAGGCGGCGCGGGTCTTGCGCCTTGACGCGACGGCAAGTCAGGGAAGGGCAATCACTGAACTCTTAACGTTACCCGCCGTATTGCAACAAGCAATAAAACAGGCACATCCGCTCAAACACGTAGAAGCAACCTTTGAAAGTCAGCATCAGTTTATTGATGCGGTGATAACCCTTAAACCGATAATAGAAACGCAGGGAACCAGCTTTATTTTGTTGCTCCATCCTGTGGAACAGATGCGGCAGTTGATGACCAGTCAATTAGGAAAAGTCAGCCATACCTTCGCTCATATGCCACAGGACGATCCGCAAACCCGCCGCTTGATTCATTTTGGTCGCCAGGCGGCGCGCAGTAGCTTTCCTGTCCTGCTTTGTGGAGAAGAGGGCGTGGGAAAGGCACTGCTAAGTCAGGCAATTCATAATGAAAGCGAGCGTGCTGCAGGTCCTTATATCGCCGTCAATTGTGAGTTATATGGTGATGCGGCGCTGGCGGAAGAATTTATTGGTGGCGATCGCACGGACAATGAAAATGGCCGTCTGAGTCGGCTGGAACTGGCACACGGCGGCACGCTGTTTCTTGAAAAGATTGAATATCTGGCGGTGGAGTTACAGTCTGCTTTGCTTCAGGTTATCAAGCAGGGTGTTATCACGCGACTGGATGCGCGGCGTTTAATACCAGTTGATGTCAAAGTGATTGCCACAACGACCGCGGACCTCGCAATGCTGGTGGAACAAAATCGTTTTAGTCGCCAGCTGTATTACGCGTTGCATGCATTTGAAATTACCATCCCGCCTCTGCGTATGCGGCGTGGCAGCATTCCGGCGCTGGTGAATAACAAATTACGCAGTCTTGAAAAACGCTTCTCTACGCGGCTGAAAATTGATGACGATGCCCTCGCTCGCCTGGTTTCCTGTGCATGGCCTGGCAACGATTTTGAACTTTACAGCGTCATCGAGAATCTTGCTCTGAGTAGTGATAATGGGCGCATTCGCGTCAGTGATTTGCCGGAACATCTGTTTACCGAGCAGGCAACAGATGATGTCAGCGCCACACGCCTTTCCACCAGTCTGTCATTTGCGGAAGTTGAAAAAGAGGCAATTATTAACGCAGCCCAGGTCACAGGCGGTCGCATTCAGGAAATGTCGGCTTTACTTGGGATCGGCCGCACTACGCTGTGGCGGAAAATGAAGCAACATGGCATTGATGCAGGGCAGTTTAAGCGCCGGGTATGAAAGACAGAGACGATTTCTGATACATCAGAGTGATCTATATTTCATTCCGGCGCACGCTAACATTTTTCAGCATCGTTTAAGGGCTGGTCTATCCCGCACTTAAAAGCTGAAGCGATATCCTCCGTTGACTTGCTTCTGATCAAAGAGGTTACTCTGCGTGTAATCCGCTTCGAGGTAGAATGTGTGCTGTTTGTTATACTGTGCACTGACTCCCACGCCGTTATTCCAGCCATTACCTTTGAAACTGTACTTCTCCCGGGAGTTGTTCAACAGATAGTCTGTATCCCCTGAAAACTCGCGGATAGCTCCAGTCTTCACATACATATTCAGCTGGCTGTTGCCTGCGGTGATGTCATATCCCAGTATCATGCTGGCACGCCCCAGCAGCGATTCGTAGTGATTCAGATGTATATTGAGACCATTACTCGCCTTCATAGCCATCTCATTCTGGTGGCTGTATGTGAGCTGGGTTTGCGGCTCTATATAGAACCCATAACCAGTAGGGGTCAGGTTGAACCTCTGCCCGGCTTCCAGGGAGATGCTCAATCCATTCGCAGTGCCGTTGGCGTTAACGCCGTTGTTCTGACTGTCCAGTACGTGAAAACTATTTTTCTGGCGCGATGCTTTTACAACGAGATCGCTGTAAAAACCGTTGTGTGCCATGTAACTGGCATACATTCCCATGTAGTCTGAACGTGCGGTACCGTCGCCTCCGCTATAGTCCGGCGATGCATGTGTTGAGCCAATATACAGACCGACATACAACGGCATTACATCAGAGAGACGTTTATCCCCACCAAACTGGATACCGCTGTAACCCATGTCAAAGCCGCTCAGTTTGCCACTGGCGAAGGAGTCCAGGCTTCCCCCATAACTGCGCAGCCAGATATTACCGTCTTTACTCTGATTTCGCAGGTCACCCATTCGTTGCATCAGCGTACGGTTTTCAACATAGTTTAATAAGTAACCGACATTGAGATAATTGCCGCCAGCATCTGCGGTCGTGGTGGGTTTAGGTGTGGGAGTGGGGTTAGGCGTAGGATCGGGTTCAGGCGTAGGATCGGGGTTGACTATGGGAGGCTGAGCGGGAGCCGGTGTTGGTTCAGGATTAGGAGTCGGTTCCGGAACTGTCCCGGAAGCGTAAAGCTCCCAGTTAGTGCCATTTTTACGCACATCGTACAGATATCCCCCCAACTCAACCTGAGAAGACGCGCTGAACGAGGCCGCACCGTCAGTGGTTTTTACCACTGTCAGAACTTCATTTCCCGTAGTGGCCTCGCTGCCCTGGTTGCGGATAGCCAATACGTGATTACCAGCACTACTTCCGCTGATATTCAATAAATCCCCTTTATTATTAACGCCATTACCCTCGCCAACAACATCAGCACGCATAATAAAGGTACTGTTACCGCTCAGGTTCTCTACGTTTAATGTGGCAAATGTGCCGGCAGTTGACCCGTGGCTGGCAAAATCGACAGTTGAATGGCTCAGCGCCAGCGTGTCGAGATTAGAATTACTTGTTACGTTCCAGACGCTGTTATTCATTGCAACGTCCAGTTTCCCGCCATTGACATTATCGCTGAGGGAGGAACCTGTCCAAACCGACCCTGGGTGCATATCTAGATTGATTAGCCCACCTTTGGAAAGAACGCTACCGTTGATAAGCATACGACCCGAGGCGTTGATGCGGCTGGCGGCATAACCATCGTCATGTTGCGTTGCAATGGCCATCTGGTCGGGTGTACTCATATCAATGACCAGATCGCTCGTGAGGTCGATCTGGCTGTTGGTCATGGCATAAATTCCCCTGGCTCCTGCCGCGCCGGTGATAGCCAAACTGTCTCCGGTTATTCTACCGCCGCTGAGCGCCCACAAACCCAGCGCCAGACTGCCATTACGATCAACTGTAATATCGGTATTTTGCATGTTGACAACAGCCGTTGCCGTCTGGGCCGAGGCACCATAAGAACCGCCGGAAAAGATGCTGTTTCGTTGCGCTGCCGTGCCAGAAAAATTGATTGTCGCGTCTGAACCACTGGTGACGAGGCCACCGCCCTGCGCGGAAGAAATATGGCTATCTGCACCGATAGTGGTTGTACCACCACGAACTTCGACGCCATTGGCCGCGGCTCCAGTTACATCAACAGTGAGTGCATTCGCGCTAACCTGGCCAAAGCTCCAGAGGCCGTGTGCATTATCGCCATTGGTTTTAATGGAACTGTTTGTTCCGAGATCGACAACAGAGTTTTTCTGTACGTTTATCCCCATGGCGCTGTAGCCCTGAACATCGATTGTCAGGTCTGTAGCCGTAAAACGCGCAGCACCATTGGCGTTATTGCCGTTGAGACCACCGATATAAACACCTGTACTTCCATCGGTCGTGATTTTACTTCCGCTTCCAAGATCGACACTGGTGCCATAGTCATTGATGGTTAGGCCTATACCGTTCGAGTTTTCAATGGTGAATTGAGTGGCTGTTAGTGTTGAGCTATGCCCAATAATGATGCCGTCATCGTTACTCTTAATGGTGCTGCCTGTGCCTAAGTCAGCATGGGTATAGTCACCAATTAAGTTAATGCCGATGGCAGAGGTTTGACCAACAACATCTACTGTGAGTCGGTTAGCTGTCAGGGAGCTGTTTTTGCACTGAATAATGATTCCTTTTGCATATCCAGAGGCGTCGTTGACATTGACGGTGACATCATTACCCAGGTTGATATTGCCAGGCGTGTTTCCTGCTGGGGTCATTACACCATAGAGGTTTCCTGATGGATCGGCGGTATCTCCTGTAATTCTGTCACCTTCATTAATAGTAATATTGGTGCCATATTGACTTCCTGTATCAGCAGCTATCAGCAGGGGGGAAAAGATAATTGCATTCAAACCAATAGCGCCAAATTTTATCAGTTGAATTGAGGGCGAACGGATTTTTAATTCAGCGAGACGATCTGCTTTGGTATTCCCATTGTGTTGTTTGATGCCCATACCACTCCTATATAGTACCCAGACTATGGGTCTATGGATTTTGTCATTTTGTTTAAATCAATGAATAATATCCTCTTATCATCATGATATTTGTATGGTGCAATCATGATGAGCTTCTCAGAGAATAATTCTCTATTACCGGGCAAAATCAGGAACACAGGAATTAATATATATTTAACATCCTCCTTACAAAGGTGAGTTTATATCGAGTTATTCCCTAAGTTGTCGTTGCTTATTCCAATTCGTTACTATAAATATGGCAAAAATATTACAACAAACAGCGGTTAAAAAATTTGGTGAAGATTTTTTGTAATAATCCTAATTAGTTATGGGAATTTCGCTTGATGTATCTGCATAACAAAAACAATATGCGCCATTTTTGCATTACTAATAAGAAAAAGCAAAAAACATCGATATTCATTTTTGGTCAATGGGTTTTCTGGCCTATCGTTGTTATTGTGCTACTGGTTATCATTTTCATCTTGCCAGGATCGCACGTAATCACGTTATTCGGGGACTTTATCTGCGGGATATTACCCTTCAGGTAAGTCCTTTTCTCGCCAGCATATTGGAGCGTGATCAATATTGATCAGCTGTGAAGGGGGTGATGTGTAGTGGACCAAAACTTACGTTATATCACTACTAATGAGATATCCGTCATCTGACACTGATGTCTTTAATTATTCTCGTGGTTCACTGTAGGCAATAAGCACAAAAGTGTAGGATGTTACAAGAATGATTAGGACTCGGTGAAATGAAAAATCCACGCAATTGCGTGGATTATATATACTTTTGCGCTCTTCATGAGATTTAGCGAAACCTCATGAGACAACAAATTAATTAGACGTTGAAAAGGAAGTTCATCACATCGCCATCTTTAACGATGTAATCTTTACCTTCTGCACGCATTTTGCCTGCTTCTTTCGCGCCTTGTTCACCTTTGTAAGTGATGAAATCTTCAAACGAGATGGTTTGTGCACGGATAAAGCCTTTTTCAAAATCAGTATGGATTTTGCCCGCTGCCTGCGGCGCGGTTGCTCCAACCGGAATGGTCCATGCACGCACTTCTTTCACCCCAGCGGTGAAGTAAGTTTGCAGGTTCAGCAGCTTATAACCGGCACGGATCACACGGTTCAGGCCCGGCTCTTCCAGCCCAAGCTCCTGCATAAACTCGTCACGTTCTTCGTCGTCCAGTTCGGCAATGTCTGCTTCAACAGCAGCACAAACCGGAACCACAACAGAACCTTCTTTCGCCGCGATTTCACGCACCTGGTCAAGATATGGGTTGTTTTCAAAACCGTCTTCGTTGACGTTGGCGATGTACATTGTTGGTTTCAGCGTCAGGAAGCTCAGGTAACGAATAGCCGCTTTCTCTTCAGCGCTTAAATCCAGCGCGCGCAGCATACCTGCATTTTCCAACTGGGGCAGGCATTTTTCCAGGACCGCCAGCTCAGCTTTCGCGTCTTTATCGCCACCTTTGGCTTTCTTCTGTACGCGATGAATCGCACGTTCGCAGGTGTCGAGGTCTGCCAGCGCCAGTTCGGTGTTGATAACTTCAATATCGTCAGCCGGGTTAACTTTGCCGGAAACGTGAATGATGTTGTCATTTTCAAAGCAGCGAACAACGTGACCGATCGCTTCGGTTTCACGGATGTTGGTCAGGAACTGGTTACCCAGACCTTCGCCTTTCGATGCGCCTTTTACCAGACCGGCGATATCGACAAATTCCATGGTCGTGGGAAGCGTACGTTGCGGTTTTACGATTTCAGCCAGTTGATCCAGGCGAGGGTCAGGCATTGGTACGACGCCTGTGTTCGGCTCAATGGTGCAGAATGGAAAGTTGGCCGCTTCAATACCGGCTTTGGTCAGCGCGTTGAACAGGGTAGATTTCCCGACGTTGGGCAAACCGACGATACCGCATTTGAATCCCATGATTTAAATCACCTTAATATCTTAATAATCAACCTGTTATTGCTAACAGATTGCAGAAATGGAAATAACTTTGCCTATTATACACGGCACTCGGCAAAAATGCCGCAGACAACGACTTATTGCGCTTTAAAGGCGTGCAATCGGTTCGTTGCTTTGGTCAAGCCATCTGTAAACCACATTTCAGTACAACGCGCCGCTTCGTCGATGGCTTCATCAATTAACTTCTGTTCACTAACAGGCGGTTTGCCTAACACAAAACCGACAACTTTATTTTTATCGCCCGGATGACCGATTCCGATGCGTAAACGGTGAAAGTTAGGGTTATTACCCAATTTACTGATGATGTCTTTCAGTCCATTGTGACCACCATGGCCACCGCCCAATTTAAATTTGGCGACGCCAGGAGGCAGATCCAGTTCGTCGTGGGCCACCAGAATTTCGTCCGGATTAATGCGGAAAAAACTGGCCATCGCCGCAACGGCTTTGCCGCTGAGATTCATAAATGTAGTCGGGACTAACAGGCGGACATCTTCGCCTCCAAGAGTGACTCGCGAAGTATAACCAAAGAATTTAGCCTCTTCGCGCAGCGGAGCGCGCAAACGCTCTGCCAGTAAGTCAACGAACCAGGCACCAGCATTATGTCGCGTTGCGGCGTATTCAGCACCGGGGTTCGCCAGGCCGACAATCAATTTAATCGTCACGTTTTTTTGTCCTGAGTGTGTACATAACTGGCGCGTAGTTTACTGGTTGCGGCCCCGCTTGACAAAAAACTGCGTATCAAATGCAGATAACGTAATAATTGCATGAGTGGACTATTAGAAAGTCAAGGTGTTCAGGCGTTTATTTGTAAAGTTTTGTTGAAATAAGGGTTGTAATTGTGATCACGCCCGCACATAACCCACAGGGTGTTGTCTATACTTTACACATAAGGAAGAGGGGTATTCCCTGTTACAACCCAGAAAGTTCCGGAGGTGACATATGAAACGCAAAAACGCTTCGTTACTCGGTAACGTGCTCATGGGGTTGGGTCTGGTGGTAATGGTGGTCGGCGTGGGGTATTCAATCCTCAACCAGTTACCACAGTTTAATATGCCCCAGTATTTCGCACATGGTGCAGTGCTAAGTATTTTCGTCGGTGCCATTCTCTGGCTGGCGGGTGCCCGTGTTGGCGGGCATGAACAGGTGTGCGACCGTTACTGGTGGGTTCGCCACTATGACAAACGTTGCCGCCGTAGCGATAATCGCCGTCATAGCTAACAAATAATGCAGTTTGCTGACCAGTCAGTTTGCGCTGACTGGTCAATCTCGTACTTATAAATCCGCCATCGCCGCGCGACGATTCGGGAAGAACGCCAGGCGTCCCGGGATCGGTTGAATGCCAGCGCGAGCCATAGTGCGCAGTGGCTGGAATTCCACGTTGCACACGCGCAGTTCACATCCCTCGGGCAGACGCTTCACAAAACGCTGGAACGCATCAAGACCACCAGCATCAAGTACCGGAACCGCATCCCACTTCAGAATCACAATCCGTTTGCCTTCAAGACGTGACTCCAGGTCCGTGAACAAGCCTTCAGCAGCAGCAAAAAACAGCGGGCCAATAACGCGCAGAACCAGGACATCGTCTGGAACATCTACGACTACCGGTGCCAGGCGAGTCATACGTGCGATACGACGCATAAACAGCAGCGATGCCAGCACGATCCCCACGCTGATGGCAATAACCATATCAAACAGCACGGTCAGCGACATGCACAGCAGCATGACAATGATGTCATCTTTCGGCGCATGACGCAGCAAGTCGACCACTTTGTGCGCTTCACTCATGTTCCACGCCACCATCAACAGCAGGGCAGCCATGGCGGAAAGCGGCAGCCAGGAGAGCAGCGGTGCCAGTACCAGCAGGGCAAGAATAACCAGAATAGAGTGGATCACCGCCGAGATAGGGGAAGTTGCCCCGGCACGGACGTTAGCGGCAGAACGCGCGATGGCAGCTGTAGCGGTAATGCCACCAAAGAACGGAGCGATGATATTCCCCAGTCCCTGTCCAACCAGTTCGCTATTCGCCTTGTGTTTCGTCCCGGTCATACCATCCAGCACCACGGCGCAGAGCAGAGATTCGATTGCGCCGAGCATTGCCATTGAGAATGCCGCAGGCAGCAGTGTGCGAATAGAATCCCAGGTTAGCGTGAATTCTGAATTAGGCAGATCCCACGGCAGCACCAGTTGCGGCAGCAGTTGCGGAATACCGTTACCCTGAGAACCATCGGCCAGGACGTAGTGGAATTGCGAACCGATGGTAGCAACATGTCCGCCGAGCAGGTTAACAATCCCCATCACCGCGCAACCAGCCAGCAAGGCCGGAAGGTGACCGGGTAAACGAATGCCCAGACGCGGCCAGAAAACAAGAATACCTAGCGTCACAATGCCAATGGCAGCATCACCCACATTAATGGTCGGCAGCGCCATAAATAATGCGCCGACTTTTTGTAGATAATGTTCCGGGACATGGGCCATTTGCAGACCGAGAAAATCTTTAATCTGCATGGTACCGATGGTGATCCCGATACCCGAGGTGAAACCTAAGGTGACGGAAACCGGAATATACTCAATCAGGCGACCAAAGCGTGCCAGACCCATCAGAATCAAAAAAATCCCCGACAGCAAGGTCGCAACCAGCAGTCCTGCCAGTCCAAACTGTTGCGACACGGGATAGAGAATTACCACAAATGCCGCAGTCGGACCGGAAACGCTAAAGCGTGACCCACCCGTCAGAGCAATGACAATCCCCGCAACAGCTGCGGTATATAAACCGTACTGGGGTGCCACACCACTACCAATAGCCAACGCCATCGCCAGCGGGATAGCAATAATCCCGACGGTTATCCCGGCAATCAGGTCACGGGTAAACCGTGCGGCAGTATATTTTTCTTTCCAGCAAGCGTCGATCAGAGCGCGGAAAGGCATCACATGTGAGGAAAATATTTTGTTCACAATAATGTTTCATCCGTGAGCGCATCATCTGTCAACTAAATGGCAGGTGAAGGAGGCATAGGTCATACAAATGGATATTACAGACAAAAAAACCCGCCGCAGCGGGTCTTTGAGCCGGGTTCGATTAGTGTTCGAACATGGCAGAGATCGATTCTTCGTTGCTGATACGACGAATCGCTTCGGCCAGCATACCTGACAGGGTCAGAGTACGCACGTTCGGCAGTGATTTGATTTCATCGCTCAGCGGAATGGTATCGCAGACAACGACTTCATCAATTACAGAGTTACGCAGGTTATTCGCCGCGTTGCCAGAGAAGATCGGGTGAGTCGCGTACGCAAATACACGTTTAGCACCACGTTCTTTCAGAGCTTCAGCAGCTTTACACAGCGTACCGCCAGTGTCGATCATATCATCGACCAGTACGCAGTCACGACCTGCAACGTCACCGATGATATGCATCACCTGGGAAACGTTCGCACGCGGACGACGTTTGTCGATGATTGCCATATCGGTATCGTTCAGCAGCTTAGCGATAGCGCGGGCACGCACAACGCCGCCGATGTCCGGAGAAACCACAATTGGGTTATCCAGATTCAGCTGCAGCATGTCTTCCAGCAGGATCGGGCTACCAAATACGTTATCAACCGGAACGTCGAAGAAACCCTGAATCTGTTCAGCGTGCAGATCCACTGTCAGCACACGGTCAACACCGACGCTGGAGAGGAAGTCTGCAACCACTTTCGCAGTGATTGGTACACGAGCGGAACGGACGCGACGGTCCTGGCGCGCATAGCCAAAGTAGGGGATAACAGCGGTGATACGACCTGCGGAAGCACGACGCAGGGCATCAACCATAACGACTAATTCCATCAGGTTGTCGTTAGTAGGGGCACAAGTGGACTGGATGATGAAAATATCACCACCGCGTACATTTTCGTTGATTTGTACACTGACTTCGCCGTCGCTAAAGCGACCTACAGCGGCGTCGCCGAGTGAAGTGTACAGGCGGTTGGCAATACGTTGTGCTAGTTCCGGGGTGGCGTTACCAGCAAAAAGCTTCATATCAGGCACGAGAAGAACCTCAGGCATGCGTCCATTGGTGGAAAGAATCTGCCGAAAACTGTGCGGGCCAGGCATGATCCTTTCCAGGCGGTGTATTAAAGAGCGCGATGCAACGTCTGGAACAAGGTGACGTTGTCACCGAAACTCAGCTTGCCCGGCTTAAAGCATGGCTCTGTGCAATGGGGAAAGATTAACGCCTTTCGCCACAAAGCCATTGAGCCATTCCGGGGCTTGCTCTAGCACCTGGCGGGCTTCAGACTCTGTATCAAATTCAGCAAAGACACAGGCCCCTGTCCCAGTCAGGCGCGACGGGGCGTATTCTAACAGCCAGGAAAGCACCGCATCAACCTCGCGAAAACGTTTTCTTGCGATAACCTCGCAATCATTGCTGAATTCACATTTTAGCAACGTTTCTATTGACCTTTTTGGCGTATTGCGCGGGAGTTCAGGATCTTTAAAAATCACCGGAGTCGGAATACTTACACCAGGGTGCGCCACCAGATACCACTTCTCTGGCGGATCCACCGGCGTTAGTATTTCACCAACGCCTTCGGCAAACGCGGCATGCCCCCGAACAAAGACAGGAACATCTGCGCCCAGCGTCAGCCCCATTTCCGCCAGCTCATCCATGCTTAGCCCGCATTGCCAGAGATGATTTAATGCCACCAGGACCGTCGCGGCATTGGATGAACCACCGCCGAGACCGCCGCCCATCGGCAAACGCTTGTCAATGCTGATATTCGCACCGCTTCCCGTCGGAAGACGCCCGCTGTCTGCCGCAGTTTTCATCAACAACCGCGCTGCGCGAACGATCAGGTTATCTTCATGTTCCACGCCTTCAACGGGCGTTAACAGACGAATATCCCCATCGTCACGAAGCTCAATGCTGATGGTGTCGCCGTAATCAAGAAACTGAAACAGCGTTTGCAGCGTGTGGTAACCATCCGCACGCTGACCGGTAATGTATAAAAACAGATTAAGTTTTGCCGGAGAGGGCCACTGTGTCCGCATTATTTCACTATCCAGTTATCCATTTTTAACTTGATGCGTTGACCACCGTCGGTGAGTTCCATATTGGCTGGCATCGCAGGTTGCGTTTTGGTGTCATAACCACCATAAACAACCTTCCAGTTTTTGCCATTCTGGCTGTAGGTAATTTCGCTCAGGCGGTACTGGTCGTCCAGTTTGTAGTCGGTTGCATCACCCGGTAAACCTAAAATCCACTGGCGCAAGCTGTTGAGCGGAATTGGCATTCCGGTCAATTTGCCAATCATCTCTTCGGCGTCATCGGCGGTATAACGCTGACCTTTATTGTCGACTAACTGCACGTTACCCGGTTGAGCATTCAGCTCCAGTTCCGTGCTGCCCAATGGGTTAGTGAGCAGCAGACGGTAGCGATCCTGGCCGGTTTGCTGCCAGAAAAAGCGGGCGTACACTTTTTGTTGGTCAGAAATATAAGCGAACGCGCCGCGAGTCTGATACTGATTAAGATTGCGCACGTCTTGCTGATGCTGACGCCATTGTGGCGAATCCGGGCTTTTGCCAGGACCTTTGGGCGTGGTAACGGAACAGGCAGTGAGCACAAGAGCAGCCAGCGGTAGCAGGCGGATAAGACGAAAATCGGGCAGGGGCATAGTGATGACAAGTCCTTGAGATACGTTGCAGTTATAACCCTTAATGCTAGCGTTACCGTCCGCTATCGTCTATGTTCAAGTTGTCTTAATTGCCAGAATCTAACGGCTTTCGGCAATTACTCCAAAAGGGGGCGCTCTCTTTTATTGATCTTACGCATCCTGTATGATGCAAGCAGACTAACCCTATCAACGTTGGTATTATTTCCCGCAGACATGACCCTTTTAGCACTCGGTATCAACCATAAAACGGCACCTGTATCGCTGCGAGAACGTGTATCGTTTTCGCCGGATAAGCTCGATCAGGCGCTTGACAGCCTGCTTGCGCAGCCGATGGTGCAGGGCGGCGTGGTGCTGTCGACGTGCAACCGCACGGAACTTTATCTTAGCGTTGAAGAGCAGGATAACCTGCAAGAGGCGTTAATCCGCTGGCTTTGCGATTATCACAATCTTAATGAAGAAGATCTGCGTAAAAGCCTCTACTGGCATCAGGATAACGACGCGGTTAGCCATTTAATGCGTGTTGCCAGCGGCCTGGATTCACTGGTTCTTGGGGAGCCGCAGATCCTCGGTCAGGTTAAAAAAGCGTTTGCCGATTCGCAAAAAGGTCATATGAAGGCCAGCGAACTGGAACGCATGTTCCAGAAATCTTTCTCTGTAGCGAAACGCGTTCGCACTGAAACAGATATCGGTGCCAGTGCTGTGTCTGTCGCTTTTGCGGCTTGTACGCTGGCGCGGCAGATCTTTGAATCGCTCTCTACGGTCACAGTGTTGCTGGTAGGCGCGGGCGAAACCATCGAGCTGGTAGCGCGTCATCTGCGCGAACATAAAGTACAGAAGATGATTATCGCCAACCGCACTCGCGAACGTGCCCAAATTCTGGCAGATGAAGTTGGCGCGGAAGTGATTGCCCTGAGTGAGATCGACGAACGTCTGCGCGAAGCCGATATCATCATCAGTTCCACCGCCAGCCCGTTACCGATTATCGGGAAAGGCATGGTGGAGCGCGCATTAAAAAGCCGTCGCAACCAACCAATGCTGTTGGTGGATATTGCCGTTCCGCGCGATGTTGAGCCGGAAGTTGGCAAACTGGCGAATGCTTATCTTTATAGTGTGGACGATCTGCAAAGCATCATTTCGCACAACCTGGCGCAGCGTAAAGCCGCAGCGGTTGAGGCGGAAACTATTGTCGCTCAGGAAACCAGCGAATTTATGGCGTGGCTGCGAGCACAAAGCGCCAGCGAAACCATTCGCGAGTATCGCAGCCAGGCAGAGCACGTTCGCGATGAGTTAACCGCCAAAGCGTTAGCGGCCCTTGAGCAGGGCGGCGACGCGCAAGCCATTATGCAGGATCTGGCATGGAAACTGACTAACCGCTTGATCCATGCGCCAACGAAATCACTTCAACAGGCCGCCCGTGACGGGGATAACGAACGCCTGAATATTCTGCGCGACAGCCTCGGGCTGGAGTAGCAGTACATCATTTTCTTTTTTTACAGGGTGCATTTACGCCTATGAAGCCTTCTATCGTTGCCAAACTGGAAGCCCTGCATGAACGCCATGAAGAAGTTCAGGCGTTGCTGGGTGACGCGCAAACTATCGCCGACCAGGAACGTTTTCGCGCATTATCACGCGAATATGCGCAGTTAAGTGATGTTTCGCGCTGTTTTACCGACTGGCAACAGGTTCAGGAAGATATCGAAACCGCACAGATGATGCTCGATGATCCTGAAATGCGTGAGATGGCGCAGGATGAACTGCGCGAAGCTAAAGAAAAAAGCGAGCAACTGGAACAGCAATTACAGGTTCTGTTACTGCCAAAAGATCCTGATGACGAACGTAACGCCTTCCTCGAAGTCCGAGCCGGAACCGGCGGCGACGAAGCGGCGCTGTTCGCAGGCGATCTGTTCCGTATGTACAGCCGTTACGCCGAAGCCCGCCGCTGGCGGGTAGAAATCATGAGCGCCAGCGAGGGTGAACATGGTGGTTATAAAGAGATCATCGCCAAAATTAGCGGTGATGGTGTGTATGGTCGTCTGAAATTTGAATCTGGCGGTCATCGCGTGCAGCGTGTTCCTGCTACGGAATCGCAGGGTCGTATTCATACTTCTGCTTGTACCGTTGCGGTAATGCCAGAACTGCCTGACGCAGAACTGCCGGACATCAACCCAGCAGATTTACGCATTGATACTTTCCGCTCGTCAGGGGCGGGTGGTCAGCACGTTAACACCACCGATTCGGCAATTCGTATTACTCACTTGCCGACCGGGATTGTTGTTGAATGTCAGGATGAACGTTCACAACATAAAAACAAAGCGAAGGCGCTTTCAGTGCTCGGTGCTCGCATCCACGCTGCTGAAATGGCAAAACGCCAACAGGCCGAAGCGTCTACCCGTCGTAACCTGCTGGGGAGTGGCGATCGTAGCGACCGTAACCGTACTTACAATTTCCCGCAGGGGCGCGTTACCGATCACCGCATCAACCTGACGCTCTACCGCCTGGATGAAGTGATGGAAGGTAAGCTGGATATGCTGATTGAACCGATTATCCAGGAACATCAGGCCGACCAACTGGCGGCGTTGTCCGAGCAGGAATAATGGAATATCAACACTGGTTACGTGAAGCAATAAGCCAACTTCAGGCGAGCGAAAGCCCGCGGCGTGATGCTGAAATCCTGCTGGAGCATGTTACCGGCAGAGGGCGTACTTTTATTCTCGCCTTTGGTGAAACGCAGCTGACTGACGAACAATGTCAGCAACTTGATGCGCTACTGACACGTCGTCGCGATGGTGAACCCATTGCTCATTTAACCGGGGTGCGAGAATTCTGGTCGTTGCCGTTATTTGTTTCGCCAGCGACCTTAATTCCGCGCCCGGATACGGAGTGTCTGGTGGAGCAGGCACTGGCGCGGTTGCCTGAACAACCTTGCCGTATTCTTGATCTCGGGACGGGTACCGGGGCGATTGCGCTTGCGCTGGCTAGCGAGCGCCCGGACTGCGAAATTATCGCTGTAGATCGTATGCCTGATGCTGTCTCCCTGGCACAACGTAATGCCCAGCATCTGGCGATCAAAAATATCCACATTCTGCAAAGCGACTGGTTTAGCGCGCTAGCCGGGCAGCAGTTTGCGATGATTGTCAGCAATCCGCCGTATATTGACGAGCAGGACCCTCATCTTCAACAAGGCGATGTCCGCTTTGAGCCGCTCACTGCGCTGGTTGCGGCAGACAGTGGAATGGCAGACATCGTGCATATCATCGAACAGTCGCGTAACGCGCTGGTATCCGGCGGCTTTCTGCTTCTGGAACATGGCTGGCAGCAGGGCGAAGCGGTGCGACAAGCATTTATCCTCGCGGGGTATCATGACGTCGAAACCTGCCGTGACTATGGTGATAACGAGCGCGTAACGCTCGGCCGCTATTATCAATGACAAGTTTTTCTACACTGCTTAGTGTTCATCTTATTAGTATCGCGCTTTCTGTTGGGCTATTAACCTTACGTTTCTGGCTACGTTATCAGAAGCATCCACAGGCATTTGCTCGCTGGACGCGCATTGTGCCGCCGGTTGTCGATACGCTGTTACTGTTAAGCGGTATTGCGTTGATGGCTAAAGCGCACATCCTGCCATTTTCCGGGCAGGCACAGTGGCTGACTGAAAAGCTGTTTGGAGTTATCATTTATATCGTTTTGGGTTTTATTGCACTCGATTATCGTCGTATGCACAGTCAGCAGGCGCGCATTATTGCCTTCCCGCTGGCGTTGGTGGTGCTGTACATCATCATTAAACTCGCCACCACAAAAGTACCGTTACTGGGGTAAGTCATGAGATCGTTAGCTGATTTCGAATTTAATAAAGCGCCATTGTGCGAAGGCATGATCCTGGCTTGCGAAGCAATCCGCCGCGATTTTCCCTCGCAAGATGTTTACGACGAACTGGAGCGTCTCGTTAGTCTGGCGAAGGAAGAAATCAGCCAGCTTCTGCCTTTAGAAGAGCAGTTGGAAAAACTGATCGCGCTGTTTTACGGCGACTGGGGATTTAAAGCCTCACGCGGCGTTTATCGTCTTTCCGATGCATTATGGCTGGACCAGGTGTTAAAGAATCGACAGGGCAGTGCGGTATCATTAGGTGCGGTTTTATTATGGGTCGCGAATCGTCTCGATTTGCCGCTGCTGCCGGTGATTTTCCCTACGCAGCTGATATTGCGCATTGAATGTCCGGATGGCGAAATTTGGCTGATTAATCCTTTTAACGGTGAATCGTTAAGCGAACATATGCTGGACGTATGGTTAAAGGGAAATATCAGCCCGTCGGCGGAACTGTTTTATGAAGACCTTGATGAAGCTGATAACATTGAGGTAATCCGCAAATTGCTGGATACACTCAAAGCCTCGTTGATGGAAGAAAATCAGATGGAGCTGGCGTTACGCACCAGCGAAGCTTTATTACAATTCAACCCTGAAGATCCCTATGAAATTCGCGATCGCGGGTTGATTTATGCGCAACTGGATTGCGAACACGTTGCGTTGAACGATTTAAGTTATTTCGTTGAACAGTGTCCGGAAGACCCGATCAGCGAAATGATCCGTGCGCAAATAAATAACATCGCGCATAAACATATTGTGCTGCATTAATTAATCGACATTTTACTCAAGATTAAGGCGATCCTATGAAACAAAAAGTGGTTAGCATTGGCGACATCAACGTAGCAAATGACCTGCCGTTCGTACTGTTTGGCGGTATGAACGTGCTGGAATCTCGCGATCTGGCGATGCGCATTTGCGAGCACTACGTAACTGTGACCCAGAAACTGGGTATCCCTTACGTGTTCAAAGCCTCTTTTGACAAAGCCAACCGCTCCTCCATCCACTCTTATCGTGGACCGGGCCTGGAAGAAGGGATGAAAATCTTCCAGGAGTTGAAGCAGACTTTTGGCGTGAAAATTATCACCGACGTTCACGAACCAAGTCAGGCACAGCCCGTTGCTGATGTCGTGGATGTGATTCAGTTGCCGGCGTTTCTTGCTCGCCAGACTGACCTGGTTGAAGCCATGGCGAAAACCGGTGCGGTAATTAACGTCAAGAAACCACAGTTTGTCAGCCCGGGACAGATGGGTAATATCGTTGATAAATTCAAAGAAGGCGGCAACGAAAAAGTGATTCTTTGCGATCGTGGTGCTAACTTCGGCTATGACAACCTGGTTGTCGATATGCTGGGCTTCAGCATTATGAAGAAAGTGTCTGGTAACTCGCCGGTGATTTTCGACGTGACCCACGCACTGCAATGCCGCGATCCGTTTGGCGCAGCTTCCGGTGGTCGTCGTGCTCAGGTGGCTGAGCTGGCACGAGCCGGTATGGCGGTAGGTCTGGCGGGGCTGTTTATTGAAGCGCATCCGGATCCGGAACATGCGAAATGTGATGGTCCATCCGCGCTGCCGCTGGCTAAACTGGAACCGTTCCTCAAGCAGATGAAAGCGATTGATGATCTGGTGAAAGGTTTCGAAGAACTGGATACCAGCAAGTAATCTTTTTTGCTTGAAAAATAAAGTCTTAGCGTTCTGCGTTAAGACTTTTTTCATGGGTGCCAGATACAAAAAAGGCCGCAGGCTGTTACCCCTGCGGCCGGTTTCGGGCGCATATTGCCATCACGGCAGCCTGACGCCCGTTTTCACCTTACTTCCGGTTACGCCACCAGCCGACAATCGCTGCGGTAATAATCCCCGCCAGGATCGGTGCTGCCAGGTCGTGCCAGAAAATCATGGCAAACTGCGCGAGCGTCATATAGCCGCCTTGTTGTAATGACAACATTTTGCGGCTATTCTTGAATTGTTGATGGTTCAAGATTAGCCCCCGTTCTGTTGTCAGGTTTTACCTCTCAACGTGCGGGGGTTTTCTCTTTCCAGCAACCAATGCCACCAGGGATAAAGCCCC
>NZ_CAOLGM010000096.1:0-18228 GCF_948475835.1 uncultured Escherichia sp.
AAACTTACTGAATAACCAGCGTATTAATGATGTTTTCTGCGGTGGTCTGCGCTTTTTGCTGATCGTCAGCGGGCAGCGTAATTTGCATGGTCAGCAGTTGATTACCCACGTTACCCAGAATAACGGAAGAGTACGCCGTCTGGCCTTTCGCGGAGATAATACTGTCTAACTGCTGCATTTTGTGACCTTTCAGCTCAATGGCTTTATTGGTTACCACTTGCAGCTGCGGATCGCGGCTACGTTGCTGATCTTCCAGACGCTTCGCCAGCACCGCCAGATCTTCTTTCGGATCATCGCCCATGATGACGATGACTGCTTTCTGCCCGGTGGCGTCGGACCAGACATGCATGTTATTGGCCTGCGTTCCCAGCTTACCGCTCTGGTCGGTCATATCCGCTGGCAGCGAGAAACTTAACTTGCCATCAAGCAGGTTGACGGGATTCCCGGTAGCGTTACTTTCCGCGACCGAACCCTGCGCCGTAGCGTTAGTGTCTTTATCATCACAGGCCGCAAGCCCCATAACCAGCAGGCCAATTCCGACATATTTAACCAGATTGCGCATTGACTTCTTCCTTTCGATAAACGGCCATAACGGCTCATTCATCCATCTTATCACAACTCTGATAACGAACCTTTAACTCGCCTGCAAAGCGTTGATTTCGGATTTATCTGCCAGTCTTTTCAACAGCATATTGAGTAATACGCCATACATTGGCAGGAAGAAAACGATACTGATTAACACTTTGAAACAGTAATCGACCAGCGCGATTTCCATCCAGTGTTCAGCCATAAAGGCATCCGGGCTACGCCAGAAGGCAATGAAGAAAAAGGCCAGCGTGTCGCTGACGTTACCGAACAGTGTGGACGCTGTCGGTGCCAGCCACCAGCGGCGACTCTGACGCAGGCGGTTAAAAACGTGCACGTCGAGGATTTGCCCCAGCGCGTAGGCCATGAAACTGGCGGTGGCGATACGGGCGACAAACAGGTTGAAGTGGGCGAGTGCGCCGAATCCCTGCCAGGAACCCATATAGAATAGCGACGAGATGACGTAGGAGATTAATAACGCAGGGATCATTACCGCAAAGATGATACGACGGGCCAGCGGTGCGCCAAAAATACGCACGGTCAGGTCGGTAGCAAGGAAAATAAACGGGAAGCTAAACGCGCCCCAGGTGGTATGAAAACCAAAAATGGAGACCGGAAGCTGGACCAGATAGTTACTGGAGGTGATCACCAGCAGATGAAATAACGATAACCAGAACAACGCCTTATAGCGTTGAGTTTGCGAGAAAACGTTCATATTGTACCTTTTTGATTAACCATTGGGGTGAGGGAACCCAATACGTACGACACGTCTGTTATCTTAACATAATAACGTGCTTACCCTTTTTTCGAGCCGCCGCATGATACTGCTTTACGTTGACAATGCAATGGTTAATTTTCACGCAATCGTTAACCTGGTTTGCTTACGGACTCACAGGGCGTAAACTAGCGCCGTTTTTTTATGTGATGAGAAGAAAATGACCGATCTCTTTTCCAGCCCTGACCACACACTCGACGCACTTGGCCTGCGCTGCCCGGAACCCGTAATGATGGTGCGCAAAACTGTGCGCAATATGCAGCCCGGCGAAACGTTGCTGATTATCGCCGACGATCCGGCCACTACCCGCGATATTCCTGGGTTTTGTACCTTTATGGAACACGAACTGGTTGCGAAAGAGACGGATGGACTGCCTTATCGTTATTTGATTCGTAAAGGCGGTTGATGGGGGCTGATTGGCTTCGATGCCGCCTTTTCCCCTCACCCTAACCCTCTCCCCAGAGGGGCGAGGGGACCGATCGCGCTCAATGTTGCGATCGGTTTGCCTTATCTCCTGCGCAACAATCTTAACGCATTCGCTGTCACCAGCACCGTCGCACCCGTATCTGCCAGCACCGCCAGCCATAGTCCGGTCATCCCTAAAAGCGTGGTGACGAGGAAGATCCCTTTCAGTCCCAGCGCAATGGTGATGTTCTGGCGGATATTGGCGTGAGTGGCGCGTGCCAGTTCAATCATTTGCACCAGGCCGCGCAAGTGGTTATGGGTTAATGCTGCGTCGGCGGTTTCCAGCGCCACGTCTGTGCCACTGCCCATTGCAATCCCAATGGCGGCAGCTTTCATCGCTGGCGCGTCGTTAATACCATCACCGACCATCGCCAGGGGCGCATGTTGATTCAGCTTGGTCACCGCTTTGACTTTATCTTCCGGCAATAGGCCCGCTTTAAACTCCAGCCCCAGCTCCCCGGCAATTGCCGCCGCTGCGCGTGGATTATCGCCGGTGAGGATCACTCCTTTAACCCCCAGCGCGTTCAGTTCACTGATGGCAGTTGCTGCGTCGGCGCGCAGGGTATCCTGCAATGCAATGATACCCAGCACGTCATCATTACGTACTACCAGCACAACCGTTTGCCCGGCGCTTTCCAGTTCATTAATCAAACCAGCAAATGCATCAGCGGGATGTTTCCCGGCAGCGCAAATCAATACGCGCTCACCGTTAACCTGCGCTTCAATGCCAGACCCGACCAGCGCCCGCTGTGATTCGGCGGTGGGAATGGCGAGTTCAGCAACCTGTGCTTCGCGTACGATGGCCTGCGCCAGTGGATGCGTCGCGCCTTGCTCGACCGCCGCCGCCAGTGTCAGCAGTTCAGATTCACTAATACCCGTTGCCGGATGAATCGCGGTAACGCGCGGTTTACCGACGGTCAGCGTACCGGTTTTATCAAACGCCACCTGAGTAACACGACCCAGCTGTTCCAGCGCCGCTCCGCCTTTAATCAACGCCCCACGACGCGCTGCCGCCGCCAGCCCGGAGGTAATCGCCGCAGGCGTGGAGATAACTAACGCACACGGGCAGCCAATCAGCAGCAGCGTCAGCCCTTTATAAATCCACTCCTGCCAGCTGGCGGCAAACAGCAGCGGTGGCACCAGCGTCACCAGCAGGGCGACGGCCATAATCGCTGGCGTATAAATACGGCTGAAACGGTCGATAAACCGCTCAATGGGGGCGCGGCGCTCTTCGGCTTCTTCGATCAGTTTCAGAATCCGGTCAATGGCGCTGGCACCCGGTTCTGACAGCACTTCCAGCGTTACCAGACGGTCTACGCTGGTGGCTCCTGCAGGAACTTTATCGCCCGTCGCGCGCTCCACCGGAATGGATTCTCCGGTCAGGGCGCTTTCATCAAAACTGGCAAACGGTGAGAGCAGTTTACCGTCGGCAGGCAAACGCCCACCTGCGGCGACTTCAATCACATCGCCAGGGCGCAGGCTGTTAATTGCCACCTCTTCACGCTCACCGTTACGCAGGCGCGTGGCGTTTTCTGGTTTCAGCGCCATTAACGCGCTGACGCCCTGACGCGCGCGGCTGGCGGCCCAACCTTCCAGTCGTTCACCAATCAAAAACAGCAGCAACACCATCGCAGCTTCAGCCGTTGCGCCAATAAACAGCGCACCAATAGCGGCTACGCTCATTAACGTTTCAATGGCGAAGTAACTGCCTGATTTGATCAGCCGTAATGCCTGACGAGCAATCGGGTACAGCCCAACCAGCGTGGTCGCGATAAACGCCAGTTGCCCGAACGGATGATTGAACTGCTCCAGACCCCAGCTGATTGCCATCATCACGATTAGCGTAATCAGCGACAGATTCTCTTTCAGGCGTGATGCTTGCGGTTCTTCGGCGGCCTGTTCATCGCGCAGGGAATAGCCTGCTTTTTGCACCGCAGATTCAACTTGTGCACGAATGTCATTGTCGGCATCGACCACCAGTTTTTCGGTGGCGAACAACACCTGCACCTGATTCACGCCTGCAAGCTGGCGCACAGCATTTTCTACCTTGCGCGCACAGGCGGCGCAGTCCATGCCGCTGACTTTCCAGCTATAGCGGGTGCCGGAGACGTTTTCAGAGAGCGTTGGCGAGCTGGAACATGCGCCGTCGCAGCAACAGTCGTTGGCGTTCTGTACCGCAGTTAGCGGTTTGAACGCAGCAAATTGAGGGGCTTTCTTGCCGTGATTGTCAGGAGTCGACATGGCATCCTCCGGTTAAGTTTTTTCTCATTAACCGAAGGATACACTCTGGAGTCGACTCCAGAGTCAAGTTTTATCAGAGATACAGCGAGCGGACGATGAGGAAGTGACCGGCAAAGTAGCAGGCCGCAGCAATCGCGTTATCCGCACGGAAGCGTCGGCGATAGTGGCTCCCCAGCCAGACAAAGTTACTGATAAACAGCAACGAAGCGCCAACAAACGCAGAGAGCGCCGGAGCGGTCGGACGGAAGAACCACAGTTCACCTGCCAGCCACACCATCACCAGCGTCATGCCGATAAACGTGCAGATAGGCCAACGGTACTCTTCCAGCCGCGTCCAGATAATCGCCAGTAGCAGCGCACCCAGAACCAGCAACACCAGTGGCAGAGGCCAGAAGAAAGAGAGCGTCATCTGACTGGCGAAATAGATGGTGTACAGCAGGTGCGAGAGGAAAAACGCGCCGATGGCGTACATCAGACGTTGACGTGGCAACAGGGTTAGCGCATCGCCCAGCAGTGAGGCGCACAGCCCTGCCAGCACCAGATAGCTAATGGCGTCGAACATCGGCGCTTGCCAGGCCAGTAACAGCAGGAGAAGAAGGGTTAACGGTTTAAACACCCAGCGTTGCCAGGTTGGCCCACGATACGATGCATCCACAGATAGCCATGCGGAAAGACAGACAGCGATAAACGACCAAAGCATCTTAGTTCCTTGAATTCGTTATTTTTTCGTAAGCGGAATGCCTACGGTCTTGCTTCCAGTTTAGTGGTGAGGGTGGACGGATGACAACACCATAACTGGCAGGGTATGCTTATTTCCGCATTTTCCGATGAGGGATAAAGATGAGCAAACCACCTCTTTTCTTTATTGTTATCATTGGCTTAATTGTCGTCGCCGCATCGTTTCGTTTTATGCAACAACGACGGGAAAAAGCTGATAATGATATGGCACCACTCCAGCAAAAGCTGGTGTTGGTGAGCAACAAGCGGGAAAAACCGATTAACGATCGCCGTTCGCGCCAGCAGGAAGTGACTCCGGCAGGCACCAGTATGCGCTATGAGGCAAGCTTCAAACCGCAAAGCGGAGGAATGGAGCAGACGTTTCGCCTCGACGCCCAGCAGTACCACGCCCTGACAGTGGGCGATAAAGGTACGCTGAGCTATAAAGGAACGCGCTTTGTCAGCTTTGTAGGCGAACAATAAGGTTATTTTTTAACTTTAAATTTCTTCTGCCAGACCAGCAGTTCAAACACGCCGAAAAGGAAAATCCGTACCTTTTCGGCGGTGGTCATCTGCGGGCCATCTTTCGGTAAAGTGGATTTCAATAGCGCCAGCTGCATACCATGCATCAGCACGGTAAAAATCAGCGCCACGTTAACGAAAATATTCAGCGGACGTGGGAAGGGATGCACCAGGTTGAGGATTAAAAATCCCCAAACACAGAGCATTAACAAACGACCAATATTAATCAGCATCACTTTCTCCTTGTGCTTCGCGTTGATACAGCCGATAAGCCACCTGACCCGCCACTTTTTCCCGATGTAATGACCAGTTTGCCGGAACAGTGGGCAGACCGTTTTCGACTTCGCTTTCGACATAAATCAGGGCTTCGTCAGCCAGCCAGCCGTTATCTTCCAGTAAATTTATCGTCTCTTCTAACAAGCCACGGCGGAACGGTGGATCGACAAACACGATATTATGCGGTGTACCTTTTTGCGCCAGGACTGACATCGCGTTGCTGTTCACCACGCGTGCATTGCCTGCTTTTAGTGTCGCCAGATTCTTAATTAACTGCTGAGAAACCGCGCGATCCATCTCAATCAACGTTGCCCCCGCAGCATAGCGCGACAACGCTTCCAGCCCCAGCGCGCCGCTTCCGGCGAAGCAATCCAGACATTGGGCGTCAACAATGACCGGAGCCAGCCAGTTAAACAACGTTTCGCGTACGCGGTCGGTGGTGGGGCGCAGACCTGGGCTATCAGGAACCGGGAGTTTACGGCCTCGCCACTGCCCGCCAATAATGCGGATTTGGCCGCTGCCGGAATGATTCGGTTTTTTCATGATAAATTGCTCAATCCGCCAGATAACACATACTTGCAGGCGGTGATGTGAATTAAGTTAAGTGATAGACTATTTCATCATTTTTTTAGCTGCTATGTACATAGCGTTAACGCTGTGCCATGAAGCAACAGCGAGGAGTGTAGTCGCAAATGGCGAAAGAAAAAAAACGTGGCTTTTTTTCCTGGCTGGGCTTTGGTCAAAAAGAGCAGACCCCGGAAAAAGAGACAGAAGTTCAGAATGAACAACCGGTTGTAGAAGAAATCGTTCAGGCGCAAGAGCCTGTGAAGGCTTCAGAACAAGCCGTTGAAGAGCAGCCGCAGGCGCATACTGAGGCCGAGGCGGAAACTTTTGCTGCCGACGTTGTGGAAGTCACTGAACAGGTTGCTGAAAGTGAAAAAGCGCAGCCTGAAGCGGAAGTCGTTGCACAGCCGGAACCGGTCGTAGAAGAAACGCCGGAGCCAGTGGCTATCGAACGTGAAGAGCTGCCGTTGCCGGAAGACGTCAACGCCGAAGAGGTTTCGCCAGAAGAGTGGCAGGCTGAAGCGGAAACCGTAGAGATTGTCGAAGCGGCGGAAGAAGAAGCGGCTAAAGAAGAAATCACCGACGAAGAGCTGGAAGCACAGGCGCTGGCTGCCGAAGCGGCAGAAGAGGCGGTGATGGTGGTTCCTCCGACAGAAGAAGAGCAGCCGGTGGAAGAAATCGCTCAGGAGCAGGAAAAACCGACCAAAGAAGGTTTCTTCGCGCGCCTGAAACGCAGCCTGTTAAAAACCAAAGAAAATCTCGGTTCCGGATTTATCAGCCTGTTCCGCGGTAAAAAAATCGACGATGATCTGTTTGAAGAGCTGGAAGAACAGTTGTTGATCGCCGATGTGGGCGTGGAAACCACACGTAAAATTATCACCAATCTGACGGAAGGCGCATCCCGCAAGCAGCTTCGTGATGCCGAGGCGCTCTATGGCCTGCTGAAAGAAGAGATGGGCGAGATTCTGGCGAAAGTCGATGAGCCGCTGAATGTTGAAGGTAAAACGCCGTTCGTGATCCTGATGGTGGGCGTCAACGGTGTGGGTAAAACCACGACGATTGGTAAGCTGGCGCGTCAGTTTGAGCAGCAGGGTAAATCGGTGATGCTGGCGGCGGGCGATACTTTCCGTGCAGCTGCGGTTGAACAGCTTCAGGTCTGGGGTCAGCGCAACAATATTCCGGTGATTGCCCAGCATACCGGGGCGGATTCCGCCTCTGTTATCTTCGACGCTATTCAGGCAGCTAAAGCGCGTAATATCGACGTCCTGATTGCCGATACAGCCGGACGCCTGCAGAACAAATCGCACCTGATGGAAGAGTTGAAGAAAATCGTCCGCGTGATGAAGAAACTCGACGTTGAAGCGCCGCATGAAGTTATGCTGACTATTGATGCCAGCACCGGGCAGAACGCGGTAAGCCAGGCCAAACTGTTCCACGAAGCTGTTGGCTTAACCGGCATCACGCTAACGAAACTGGACGGCACGGCGAAAGGCGGGGTAATTTTCTCGGTGGCTGACCAGTTTGGTATCCCTATCCGCTACATTGGTGTCGGCGAACGTATTGAGGATTTGCGTCCGTTTAAGGCGGACGACTTTATAGAGGCACTTTTTGCCCGAGAGGATTAACAATGATTCGCTTTGAACATGTCAGCAAGGCTTATCTCGGTGGGAGACAGGCGCTGCAGGGCGTTACGTTCCATATGCAGCCGGGTGAGATGGCGTTTCTGACCGGTCATTCCGGCGCAGGGAAAAGTACCCTCCTGAAGCTGATCTGTGGGATTGAGCGGCCCAGCGCCGGGAAAATCTGGTTTAGCGGTCATGACATCACGCGTCTGAAAAACCGTGAAGTTCCGTTTCTGCGCCGCCAGATTGGCATGATTTTCCAGGATCACCATCTACTGATGGACCGTACTGTCTACGATAACGTGGCGATCCCGCTGATTATCGCCGGTGCCAGCGGTGACGATATTCGTCGCCGGGTGTCGGCGGCGCTGGATAAAGTCGGGCTACTGGACAAAGCGAAGAACTTCCCTATTCAGCTTTCCGGCGGTGAACAACAGCGTGTTGGCATTGCCCGCGCGGTGGTGAACAAGCCCGCGGTACTGCTGGCGGACGAACCGACTGGTAACCTGGACGACGCGTTGTCGGAAGGGATTCTACGTCTGTTTGAAGAGTTTAACCGCGTTGGGGTAACCGTATTGATGGCAACGCACGACATCAACCTGATCTCGCGGCGTTCCTATCGCATGCTCACCCTGAGCGATGGTCACTTGCATGGAGGCGTGGGCCATGAATAAGCGCGATGCAATCAATCATATTCGGCAGTTTGGCGGGCGTCTGGATCGCTTCCGTAAATCGGTCGGCGGCTCAGGCGACGGCGGTCGTAACGCACCGAAACGCGCGAAATCCTCGCCAAAACCGGTAAATCGCAAAACCAACGTTTTCAACGAACAGGTGCGCTATGCCTTCCACGGCGCATTGCAGGATCTGAAAAGCAAACCGTTCGCCACGTTTTTAACGGTGATGGTTATCGCCATCTCCCTGACGCTGCCCAGCGTCTGTTATATGGTGTACAAAAACGTTAACCAGGCGGCGACGCAATATTATCCGTCACCGCAAATCACTGTTTACTTGCAAAAAACGCTGGACGATGACGCCGCAGCAGGCGTGGTAGCACAGCTACAGGCCGAGCAGGGCGTGGAGAAAGTGAACTATCTTTCTCGTGAAGACGCACTGGGCGAGTTCCGTAACTGGTCTGGTTTTGGTGGTGCGCTGGATATGCTGGAAGAAAACCCGCTTCCGGCAGTGGCGGTGGTGATCCCGAAACTCGATTTTCAGGGGACGGAATCACTGAATACGCTGCGTGATCGTATCACCCAGATTAACGGCATTGACGAAGTGCGGATGGATGACAGCTGGTTTGCCCGTCTGGCGGCGTTGACCGGGCTGGTCGGGCGCGTTTCCGCGATGATCGGCGTGTTGATGGTGGCAGCAGTGTTCCTCGTCATCGGCAACAGTGTGCGTCTGAGCATCTTTGCTCGCCGTGACTCCATTAACGTGCAGAAACTGATTGGTGCGACGGATGGTTTCATCCTGCGCCCGTTCCTGTACGGAGGCGCATTGCTGGGATTTTCTGGCGCATTGCTGTCATTAATTTTGTCAGAAATTCTGGTACTGCGTTTGTCATCGGCGGTTGCAGAAGTGGCACAGGTTTTCGGAACGAAGTTTGATATCAATGGTTTATCGTTCGATGAATGCCTGCTATTGCTGCTGGTATGCTCGATGATTGGCTGGGTGGCAGCGTGGCTTGCCACGGTACAACATTTACGCCACTTTACGCCTGAATAATAAAAGCGTGTTATACTCTTTCCCTGCAATGGGTTCCGTAGCAGGGAAAGAGATCCCGTTGTCTCTTCCCGGTATTTCATCTCTATGTCACATTTTGTGCGTAATTTATTCACAAGCTTGCATTGAACTTGTGGATAAAATCACGGTCTGATAAAACAGTGAATGATAACCTCGTTGCTCTTAAGCTCTGGCACAGTTGTTGCTACCACTGAAGCGCCAGAAGATATCGATTGAGAGGATTTGAATGACTGACAAAATGCAAAGTTTAGCTTTAGCCCCAGTTGGCAACCTGGATTCCTACATCCGGGCAGCTAACGCGTGGCCGATGTTGTCGGCTGACGAGGAGCGGGCGCTGGCTGAAAAGCTGCATTACCATGGCGATCTGGAAGCAGCTAAAACGCTGATCCTGTCTCACCTGCGGTTTGTTGTTCATATTGCTCGTAATTATGCGGGCTATGGCCTGCCACAGGCGGATTTGATTCAGGAAGGTAACATCGGCCTGATGAAAGCAGTGCGCCGTTTCAACCCGGAAGTGGGTGTGCGCCTGGTCTCCTTCGCCGTTCACTGGATCAAAGCAGAGATCCACGAATACGTTCTGCGTAACTGGCGTATCGTCAAAGTTGCGACCACCAAAGCGCAGCGCAAACTGTTCTTCAACCTGCGTAAAACTAAGCAGCGTCTGGGCTGGTTTAACCAGGATGAAGTCGAAATGGTGGCCCGTGAACTGGGCGTAACCAGCAAAGACGTTCGTGAGATGGAATCACGTATGGCGGCACAGGACATGACCTTTGACCTGTCTTCCGACGACGATTCCGACAGCCAGCCGATGGCACCGGTGCTCTATCTGCAGGATAAATCATCTAACTTTGCCGACGGCATCGAAGATGATAACTGGGAAGAGCAGGCGGCAAACCGTCTGACCGACGCGATGCAAGGTCTGGACGAACGCAGCCAGGACATCATCCGCGCGCGCTGGCTGGACGAAGACAACAAGTCCACGTTGCAGGAACTGGCTGACCGTTACGGTGTTTCCGCTGAACGTGTGCGCCAACTGGAAAAGAACGCGATGAAAAAACTTCGCGCCGCTATTGAAGCGTAATTTCCGCTATTAAGCAGAGAACCCTGGATGAGAGTCCGGGGTTTTTGTTTTTTGGGCCTCTACAATAATCAATTCCCCCTCCGGCAAAACGTCAATCCCCACGCAGATTGTTAATAAACTGTCAAAATAGCTATTCCAATATCATAAAAATGGGGTATGTTTTAGCAGAGTATGCTGCTAAAGCACGGGTAGTCATGCATAAAACGAAATAAAGTGCTGAATCACAACACCACAACACACGTAATAACCAGAAGAATGGGGATTCTCAGGATGAACATAAAGGGTAAAGCGTTACTGGCAGGATGTATCGCGCTGGCATTCAGCAATATGGCTCTGGCAGAAGATATTAAAGTCGCGGTCGTGGGCGCAATGTCCGGTCCGGTTGCGCAGTACGGTGACCAGGAGTTTACCGGCGCAGAGCAGGCGGTTGCGGATATCAACGCTAAAGGCGGCATTAAAGGCAACAAACTGCAAATCGTAAAATATGACGATGCCTGTGACCCGAAACAGGCGGTTGCGGTGGCGAACAAAGTCGTTAACGACGGCATTAAATATGTGATTGGTCACCTCTGTTCTTCATCAACGCAGCCTGCGTCTGACATCTACGAAGACGAAGGCATTTTAATGATCACCCCAGCGGCAACCGCGCCGGAGCTGACCGCCCGTGGCTATCAGCTGATCCTGCGCACCACCGGCCTGGACTCCGACCAGGGGCCGACGGCGGCGAAATATATTCTTGAGAAAGTGAAACCGCAGCGTATTGCTATCGTTCACGACAAACAGCAATACGGCGAAGGTCTGGCGCGAGCGGTGCAGGACGGCCTGAAGAAAGGCAATGCTAACGTGGTGTTCTTTGATGGTATCACCGCCGGGGAAAAAGATTTCTCAACGCTGGTGGCCCGTCTGAAAAAAGAGAATATCGACTTCGTTTACTACGGCGGTTATCACCCGGAAATGGGGCAAATCCTGCGTCAGGCACGCGCGGCAGGGCTGAAAACTCAGTTTATGGGGCCGGAAGGTGTGGCTAACGTTTCGCTGTCTAACATTGCGGGCGAATCAGCGGAAGGGCTGCTGGTGACCAAGCCGAAGAACTACGATCAGGTTCCGGCGAACAAACCCATTGTTGACGCCATCAAAGCGAAAAAACAGGACCCAAGCGGCGCATTCGTTTGGACCACCTACGCCGCGCTGCAATCTTTGCAGGCGGGCCTGAATCAGTCTGACGATCCGGCTGAGATCGCCAAATACCTGAAAGCGAACTCCGTGGATACCGTGATGGGTCCGCTGACGTGGGATGAGAAAGGTGATCTGAAAGGCTTTGAGTTCGGCGTATTTGACTGGCACGCCAACGGCACGGCGACCGATGCGAAGTAATCATTAATCGGCAACTTTGGGTTGCCGCCAAATTGCTAATATCGAGTACGTTGCTTCATGCCGGATGCGGCGTAAACGCCTTATCCGGCCTACAAGATCCAAAGAAATCAGTAAATTGCAACACACATTGTAGGCCTGATAAGCGTAGCGCATCAGGCAATTTCTCGTTGGTCATCACTTTTGAAATCAACTTGACGATTAACGCTTCTCCCAGCCGCCCTGTTGCGCCGTAAACCCCAGCGCCTGCATAAACGCCGTCATCACACCGCGATCTTCCACGCCTGCATCCGCCATCCACCAGCATGAAACGGCAGGATTGTTACGCAAAACCTCTTCCAGCAGATATTGCCCCACACCGCGACGGCGGGTGACTTCCCGCACGCGCAGGGAATCCAGTGCTCCCTCGGTGCCGCTTAAGGTTACCCGCACGGCCGCTAGCAGGCGCTCGTTAAAACGCGCGGCGTAGATGCGGTGGTTATCGTCAACCTGTAAAGAGGAAGGGGAATACTCCGGCCAGATCTTTTGCAGGTCAATCCGGTCCTGGTCGCTAAAGTTTTCTAATCGAATGATGGTCAGCTTCATGGGTAACCCGTGTAAATCACAAAAGTGGAACCAGTGTAGCGAAATAATTTAATCGGAGGCTTTCTCTTTTTTATTTCTTTTGGCAGGTGATTAATTTTTTAACAGCAATAATTACAAAGTTAAAACATTATAGAATGAAAAATACCCAGCATAATCCCCTGAATGATAGTGAATTATTCCGCCCTTTGTGCCGTTATTTTATGCTGACAAAGGCACTTTTTTCTGTTTATCTATCAATAAATTCAGAATATTATCTGTTCTTAATCGACTGAAAAATAGGGATTTTAATCACTATTATCACAAAATACTGCGCTAAACCCTTAATCAGACAGGCAAAAACAGTGCAGTATAAAAAAAGAACAGTCTGATTTGTTAACACATAAAAACAAAGCAACACAACATCACGAATGGGGATTTTTGACTATGAAACGGAATGCGAAAACTATCATCGCAGGGATGATTGCACTGGCAATTTCACACACCGCTATGGCTGACGATATTAAAGTCGCCGTTGTCGGCGCGATGTCCGGCCCGATTGCCCAGTGGGGCGATATGGAATTTAACGGCGCGCGTCAGGCGATTAAAGACATTAATGCCAAAGGGGGAATTAAAGGCGATAAGCTGGTGGGCGTGGAATATGACGACGCCTGCGACCCGAAACAAGCCGTTGCGGTCGCCAACAAAATCGTTAACGACGGCATTAAATACGTTATTGGTCATCTGTGTTCTTCTTCTACCCAACCTGCATCAGATATCTACGAAGACGAAGGTATTCTGATGATCTCGCCGGGAGCGACCAACCCGGAGCTGACCCAACGCGGTTATCAACACATTATGCGTACTGCCGGGCTGGACTCTTCCCAGGGGCCAACGGCGGCAAAATACATTCTTGAGACGGTGAAGCCCCAGCGCATCGCCATCATTCACGACAAACAACAGTATGGCGAAGGGCTGGCGCGTTCGGTGCAGGACGGGCTGAAAGCGGCTAACGCCAACGTCGTCTTCTTCGACGGTATTACCGCCGGGGAGAAAGATTTCTCCGCGCTGATCGCCCGCCTGAAAAAAGAAAACATCGACTTCGTTTACTACGGCGGTTACTACCCGGAAATGGGGCAGATGCTGCGCCAGGCCCGTTCCGTTGGCCTGAAAACTCAGTTTATGGGGCCGGAAGGTGTGGGTAACGCATCATTGTCGAATATTGCCGGTGATGCTGCCGAAGGCATGTTGGTCACTATGCCAAAACGCTATGACCAGGATCCGGCAAACCAGGGCATCGTTGATGCGCTGAAAGCAGACAAGAAAGATCCGTCCGGGCCTTATGTCTGGATCACCTACGCGGCGGTGCAATCTCTGGCGACTGCCCTTGAGCGTACTGGCAGCGATGAGCCGCTGGCGCTGGTGAAAGATTTAAAAGCTAACGGTGCAAACACCGTGATTGGGCCGCTGAACTGGGATGAAAAAGGCGATCTTAAGGGATTTGATTTTGGTGTCTTCCAGTGGCACGCCGACGGTTCATCCACGGCAGCCAAGTGATCATCCCACCGCCCGTAAAATGCGGGCGGGTTTAGAAAGGTTACCTTATGTCTGAGCAGTTTTTGTATTTCTTGCAGCAGATGTTTAACGGCGTCACGCTGGGCAGTACCTACGCGCTGATAGCCATCGGCTACACCATGGTTTACGGCATTATCGGCATGATCAACTTCGCCCACGGCGAGGTTTATATGATTGGCAGCTACGTCTCATTTATGATCATCGCCGCGCTGATGATGATGGGCATTGATACCGGCTGGCTGCTGGTGGCGGCGGGATTCGTCGGCGCAATCGTCATTGCCAGCGCCTACGGCTGGAGTATCGAACGGGTGGCTTACCGCCCGGTGCGTAATTCTAAGCGCCTGATTGCGCTTATTTCCGCAATCGGTATGTCCATCTTCCTGCAAAACTACGTCAGCCTGACCGAAGGTTCGCGCGATGTGGCGCTGCCCAGCCTGTTTAACGGTCAGTGGGTGGTGGGCCATAGCGAAAACTTCTCTGCCTCTATTACCACCATGCAGGCGGTGATCTGGATTGTCACCTTCCTCGCCATGCTGGCGCTGACGATTTTCATTCGCTATTCCCGTATGGGGCGCGCCTGTCGTGCCTGCGCGGAAGATCTGAAAATGGCGAGCCTGCTTGGCATCAACACCGACCGGGTGATTGCTTTGACCTTTGTTATTGGCGCGGCGATGGCGGCAGTGGCTGGCGTACTGCTCGGTCAGTTCTATGGCGTCATTAACCCCTATATCGGCTTTATGGCCGGGATGAAAGCCTTTACCGCTGCGGTGCTCGGTGGGATTGGCAGCATTCCAGGGGCGATGATTGGCGGGCTGATCCTGGGGATTGCGGAGGCGCTCTCTTCTGCCTATCTGAGTACGGAATATAAGGATGTGGTTTCATTTGCCCTGCTGATTCTGGTGCTGCTGGTGATGCCGACCGGTATTCTGGGTCGCCCGGAGGTAGAGAAAGTATGAAACCGATGCATATTGCAATGGCGCTGCTCTCTGCCGCGATGTTCTTTGTCCTCGCTGGCGTCTTTATGGGCGTGCAACTGGAGCTGGATGGCACCAAACTGGTGGTCGACAGCGCTTCGGATGTCCGTTGGCAGTGGGTGTTTATCGGCACGGCGGTGGTCTTTTTCTTTCAGCTTTTGCGACCTGCTTTCCAGAAAGGGTTGAAAAGTGTTTCCGGACCGAAGTTTATTCTGCCCGCCATTGATGGCTCCACGGTGAAGCAGAAACTGTTCCTCGTGGCGCTGCTGGTGCTTGCGGTGGCGTGGCCGTTTATGGTGTCACGTGGGACGGTGGATATCGCCACTCTGACCATGATCTACATTATCCTCGGTCTCGGGCTGAATGTGGTTGTTGGTCTTTCTGGTCTGCTGGTGCTGGGGTACGGCGGTTTTTACGCCATCGGCGCTTACACCTTTGCGCTGCTCAATCACTATTACGGCTTGGGCTTCTGGACTTGTCTGCCGATTGCCGGGTTAATGGCAGCGGCGGCGGGCTTCCTGCTCGGCTTTCCGGTGCTGCGTCTGCGTGGTGATTATCTGGCGATCGTTACCCTTGGCTTCGGCGAAATTGTGCGCATATTGCTGCTCAATAACACCGAAATTACCGGCGGCCCGAACGGAATCAGTCAGATCCCGAAACCGACTTTCTTCGGCCTTGAGTTCAGCCGTACCGCTCGTGAAGGCGGCTGGGACACGTTCAGTAATTTCTTTGGCCTGAAATACGATCCCTCCGATCGCGTCATCTTCCTGTATCTGGTGGCGTTGCTGCTGGTGGTGCTAAGCCTGTTTGTCATTAACCGCCTGCTGCGGATGCCGCTGGGGCGTGCGTGGGAAGCATTGCGTGAAGATGAAATTGCCTGCCGTTCGCTGGGCTTAAGCCCGCGTCGTATCAAGCTGACCGCCTTTACCATCAGTGCCGCGTTTGCCGGTTTTGCCGGAACGCTGTTTGCTGCGCGCCAGGGCTTTGTCAGCCCGGAATCCTTCACCTTTGCTGAATCGGCGTTTGTACTGGCGATAGTGGTGCTCGGCGGTATGGGATCGCAGTTTGCGGTGATTCTGGCGGCAATTTTGCTGGTGGTATCGCGCGAATTGATGCGTGATTTCAACGAATACAGCATGTTAATGCTCGGTGGTTTGATGGTGCTGATGATGATCTGGCGTCCGCAGGGCTTGCTGCCCATGACGCGCCCGCAACTGAAGCTGAAAAACGGTGCAGCGAAAGGAGAGCAGGCATGAGTCAGCCATTATTATCTGTGAACGGCCTGATGATGCGCTTCGGCGGCCTGCTGGCGGTGAACAACGTCAATCTTGAACTGTACCCGCAGGAGATCGTCTCGTTAATCGGCCCTAACGGTGCCGGAAAAACCACGGTTTTTAACTGTCTGACCGGATTCTACAAACCCACCGGCGGCACCATTTTACTGCGCAATCAGCACCTGGAAGGTTTACCGGGGCAGCAAATCGCCCGCATGGGCGTGGTGCGCACCTTCCAGCATGTGCGTCTGTTCCGTGAAATGACGGTGATTGAAAACCTGCTGGTGGCGCAGCATCAACAACTGAAAACCGGGCTGTTCTCTGGCCTGTTGAAAACGCCTTCTTTCCGTCGCGCCCAGAGCGAAGCGCTCGACCGCGCCGCCACCTGGCTTGAGCGCATTGGTTTGCTGGAACACGCCAACCGTCAGGCGAGTAACCTGGCCTATGGTGACCAACGCCGTCTGGAGATTGCCCGCTGCATGGTGACGCAGCCGGAGATTTTAATGCTCGACGAACCGGCGGCAGGTCTTAACCCAAAAGAAACCAAAGAGCTGGATGAGCTGATTGCCGAACTGCGCAATCATCACAACACCACTATCTTGTTGATTGAACACGATATGAAGCTGGTGATGGGGATTTCAGACCGAATTTATGTGGTCAATCAGGGGACGCCACTGGCAAACGGTACGCCGGAGCAAATCCGTAATAACCCGGACGTGATCCGTGCCTATTTAGGTGAGGCATAAGATGGAAAAAGTCATGTTGTCCTTTGACAAAGTCAGCGCCCACTACGGCAAAATCCAGGCGCTGCATGAGGTGAGCCTGCATATCAATCAGGGCGAGATTGTCACCCTCATTGGCGCGAACGGGGCGGGGAAAACCACATTGCTCGGCACGTTATGCGGCGATCCGCGCGCTACCAGCGGGCGAATTGTGTTTGATGATAAAGACATTACCGACTGGCAGACGGCGAAAATCATGCGCGAAGCGGTAGCGATTGTCCCGGAAGGGCGTCGTGTCTTCTCGCGGATGACGGTGGAAGAGAACCTGGCGATGGGCGGCTTTTTTGCCGAACGCGACCAGTTCCAGGAGCGCATAAAGTGGGTGTATGAACTGTTTCCACGTCTGCATGAGCGCCGTGTTCAGCGGGCAGGCACCATGTCCGGCGGTGAGCAACAAATGCTGGCGATTGGTCGCGCGCTGATGAGCAACCCGCGTTTGCTGCTACTTGATGAGCCATCGCTCGGTCTTGCGCCGATTATCATCCAGCAAATTTTCGACACCATCGAGCAGCTGCGCGAGCAGGGGATGACTATCTTCCTCGTCGAGCAGAACGCCAACCAGGCGCTAAAGCTGGCGGATCGCGGCTACGTGCTGGAAAACGGCCATGTGGTGCTCTCCGATACCGGCGACGCGCTGCTGGCGAACGAAGCAGTGAGAAGTGCGTATTTAGGCGGGTAATAACACGTTGATTGATAAGGAGTCAAAAGACTCCTTTGAGACAGGTGACAAATGTAAAATTGCCTGATGCGCTGCGCTTATCAGGCCTACTGGGTGAGTTGCAATATATTGAATTTGCACGATCTTGTAGGCCGGATAAGGCGTTTACGCCGCATCCGGCATGAAACGATGAGTAATCTGTAGAGTTTGATTCAGACCTTCTATTTTCCGCTTATCCGTGCCCCATCTCCCATTTTCCCTCACCCACGCCGTCACCGCCTTGTCATCTTTCTGACACCTTACTATCTTACAAATGTAACAAAAAAGTTATTTTTCTGTAATTCGAGCATGTCATGTTACCCCGCGAGCATAAAACGCGTGAATTCGCGCATTCGGTACAACAAGAGAGATAAACGATGAAACCGTTACATTATACAGCTTC
>NZ_CAOLGM010000097.1:0-17685 GCF_948475835.1 uncultured Escherichia sp.
ATGTAACTGAGTGGAAGATAGATGATTAAAAATCATCGATTTGTTTATAATTTATACCGATATATTTTTTTTTAGAATATATGAATGTCCGATAGTGGATTTTATTTTTACAATTTTTTGTGTTTAGGCATATAAAAATTAACCCGCCATTTGAACGGCGGGTTAAAATATTTACAACTTAGCAATCAACCATTAACGCTTGATATCGCTTTTAAAGTCGCGTTTTTCATATCCTGTATACAGCTGACGCGGACGGGCAATCTTCATACCGTCAATGTGCATTTCGCTCCAGTGGGCGATCCAGCCAACGGTACGTGCCATTGCGAAAATGACGGTGAACATGGAAGACGGAATACCCATCGCTTTCAGGATGATACCAGAGTAGAAATCGACGTTCGGGTACAGTTTCTTCTCGATAAAGTACGGGTCGTTCAGCGCGATGTTTTCCAGCTCCATAGCCACTTCCAGCAGGTCATCTTTGGTGCCCAGCTCTTTCAGAACTTCATGGCAGGTTTCACGCATTACGGTGGCGCGCGGGTCGTAATTTTTGTACACGCGGTGACCGAAGCCCATCAGGCGGAAAGAATCATTTTTATCTTTCGCACGACGAACAAATTCCGGAATGTGTTTAACGGAGCTAATTTCTTCCAGCATTTTCAGCGCCGCTTCGTTAGCACCACCGTGCGCAGGTCCCCACAGTGAAGCAATACCTGCTGCGATACAGGCAAACGGGTTCGCACCCGAAGAGCCAGCGGTACGCACGGTGGAGGTAGAGGCGTTCTGTTCATGGTCAGCGTGCAGGATCAGAATACGGTCCATAGCACGTTCCAGAATCGGATTAACTTCATACGGTTCGCACGGCGTGGAGAACATCATATTCAGGAAGTTACCGGCATAGGAGAGATCGTTGCGCGGATAAACAAATGGCTGACCAATGGAATACTTGTAACACATCGCGGCCATGGTCGGCATTTTCGACAGCAGGCGGAACGCGGCAATTTCACGATGACGAGGATTGTTAACATCCAGCGAGTCGTGATAGAACGCCGCCAGCGCGCCGGTAATACCACACATGACTGCCATTGGATGTGAGTCGCGACGGAAAGCGTGGAACAGACGGGTAATCTGCTCGTGGATCATGGTATGACGGGTCACCGTAGTTTTAAATTCGTCATACTGTTCCTGAGTCGGTTTTTCACCATTCAGCAGGATGTAACAAACTTCCAGGTAGTTAGAATCGGTCGCCAGCTGATCGATCGGGAAACCGCGGTGCAGCAAAATACCTTCATCACCATCAATAAAAGTAATTTTAGATTCGCAGGATGCGGTTGAAGTGAAGCCTGGGTCAAAGGTGAACACACCTTTTGAACCGAGAGTACGGATATCAATAACATCTTGACCCAGCGTGCCTTTCAGCACATCCAGTTCAACAGCTGTGTCCCCGTTGAGGGTGAGTTTTGCTTTTGTATCAGCCATTTAAGGTCTCCTTAGCGCCTTATTACGTAAGACTGCCGGAACTTAAATTTGCCTTCGCACATCAACCTGGCTTTACCCGTTTGTTATTTGGCTCGCCGCTCTGTGAAAGAGGGGAAAACCTGGGTACAGAGCTCTGGGCGCTTGCAGGTAAAGGATCCATTGATGACGAATAAATGGCGAATCAAGTACTTAGCAATCCGAATTATTAAACTTGTCTACCACTAATAACTGTCCCGAATGAATTGGTCAATACTTCCACACTGTTACATAAGTTAATCTTAGGTGAAATACCGACTTCATAACTTTTACGCATTATATGCTTTTCCTGGTAATGTTTGTAACAACTTTGTTGAATGATTGTCAAATTAGATGATTAAAAATTAAATAAATGTTGTTATCGTGACCTGGATCACTGTTCAGGATAAAACCCGACAAACTATATGTAGGTTAATTGTAATGATTTTGTGAACAGCCTATACTGCCGCCAGGTCTCCGGAACACCCTGCAATCCCGAGCCACCCAGCGTTGTAACGTGTCGTTTTCGCATCTGGAAGCAGTGTTTTGCATGACGCGCAGTTATAGAAAGGACGCTGTCTGACCCGCAAGCAGACCGGAGGAAGGAAATCCCGACGTCTCCAGGTAACAGAAAGTTAACCTCTGTGCCCGTAGTCCCCAGGGAATAATAAGAACAGCATGTGGGCGTTATTCATGATAAGAAATGTGAAAAAACAAAGACCTGTTAATCTGGACCTACAGACCATCCGGTTCCCCATCACGGCGATAGCGTCCATTCTCCATCGCGTTTCCGGTGTGATCACCTTTGTTGCAGTGGGCATCCTGCTGTGGCTTCTGGGTACCAGCCTCTCTTCCCCTGAAGGTTTCGAGCAAGCTTCCGCGATTATGGGCAGCTTCTTCGTCAAATTTATCATGTGGGGCATCCTTACCGCTCTGGCGTATCACGTCGTCGTAGGTATTCGCCACATGATGATGGATTTTGGCTATCTGGAAGAAACATTCGAAGCGGGTAAACGCTCCGCCAAAATCTCCTTTGTTATTACTGTCGTGCTTTCACTTCTCGCAGGAGTCCTCGTATGGTAAGCAACGCCTCCGCATTAGGACGCAATGGCGTACATGATTTCATCCTCGTTCGCGCTACCGCTATCGTCCTGACGCTCTACATCATTTATATGGTCGGTTTTTTCGCCACCAGTGGCGAACTGACATATGAAGTCTGGATCGGTTTCTTCGCCTCTGCGTTCACCAAAGTGTTCACCCTGCTGGCGCTGTTTTCTATCTTGATTCATGCCTGGATCGGCATGTGGCAGGTGTTGACCGACTACGTTAAACCGCTGGCATTGCGCCTGATGCTGCAACTGGTGATTGTCGTTGCACTGGTGGTTTACGTGATTTATGGATTCGTTGTGGTGTGGGGTGTGTGATGAAATTGCCAGTCAGAGAATTTGATGCAGTTGTGATTGGTGCCGGTGGCGCAGGTATGCGCGCGGCGCTGCAAATTTCCCAGAGCGGCCAGACCTGTGCGCTGCTCTCTAAAGTCTTCCCGACCCGTTCCCATACCGTTTCTGCGCAAGGCGGCATTACCGTTGCGCTGGGTAATACCCATGAAGATAACTGGGAATGGCATATGTACGACACCGTAAAAGGGTCGGACTATATCGGTGACCAGGACGCGATTGAATATATGTGTAAAACCGGGCCGGAAGCGATTCTGGAACTCGAACACATGGGCCTGCCGTTCTCGCGTCTTGATGATGGTCGTATCTATCAACGTCCGTTTGGCGGTCAGTCGAAAAACTTCGGCGGCGAGCAGGCGGCACGCACTGCGGCGGCGGCTGACCGTACCGGTCACGCACTGTTGCACACGCTTTATCAGCAGAACCTGAAAAACCACACCACCATTTTCTCCGAGTGGTATGCGCTGGATCTGGTGAAAAACCAGGATGGCGCGGTGGTGGGTTGTACCGCACTGTGCATCGAAACCGGTGAAGTGGTTTATTTCAAAGCCCGCGCTACCGTGCTGGCGACTGGCGGGGCAGGGCGTATTTATCAGTCCACCACTAACGCCCACATTAACACTGGCGACGGCGTCGGCATGGCTATCCGCGCAGGCGTACCGGTGCAGGATATGGAAATGTGGCAGTTCCACCCGACCGGTATTGCCGGTGCGGGCGTACTGGTCACCGAAGGTTGCCGTGGTGAAGGCGGTTATCTGCTGAACAAACATGGCGAACGCTTTATGGAGCGTTATGCGCCGAACGCCAAAGACCTGGCGGGCCGTGACGTGGTGGCGCGTTCCATCATGATTGAAATCCGTGAAGGTCGCGGCTGTGATGGTCCGTGGGGGCCACATGCGAAACTGAAACTCGACCACCTGGGTAAAGAAGTTCTCGAATCCCGTCTGCCGGGTATTCTGGAACTCTCCCGTACCTTCGCTCACGTTGATCCGGTGAAAGAGCCGATTCCGGTTATCCCAACCTGTCACTACATGATGGGTGGTATTCCGACCAAAGTGACCGGTCAGGCGCTGACGGTGAACGAGAAAGGCGAAGATGTGGTTGTTCCGGGGCTGTTTGCCGTTGGTGAAATCGCTTGTGTATCGGTACACGGCGCTAACCGTCTGGGCGGCAACTCGCTGCTGGACCTGCTGGTCTTTGGTCGCGCAGCGGGTCTGCATCTGCAAGAGTCTATCGCCGAGCAGGGCGCATTGCGCGATGCCAGCGAGTCTGATGTTGAAGCATCTCTGGATCGTCTGAACCGCTGGAACAATAATCGTAACGGTGAAGATCCGGTGGCGATTCGTAAAGCGCTGCAAGAATGTATGCAGCATAACTTCTCGGTCTTCCGTGAAGGTGATGCGATGGCGAAAGGGCTTGAGCAGTTGAAAGTTATCCGCGAGCGTCTGAAAAATGCCCGTCTGGATGACACTTCCAGCGAGTTCAACACCCAGCGCGTTGAGTGCCTGGAACTGGATAACCTGATGGAAACGGCGTATGCAACGGCTGTTTCTGCCAACTTCCGTACCGAAAGCCGTGGCGCGCATAGCCGCTTCGACTTCCCGGATCGTGATGATGAAAACTGGCTGTGCCACTCCCTGTATCTGCCAGAGTCGGAATCCATGACGCGCCGAAGCGTCAACATGGAACCGAAACTGCGCCCGGCATTCCCGCCGAAGATTCGTACTTACTAATGCGGAGACAGGAAAATGAGACTCGAGTTTTCAATTTATCGCTATAACCCGGATGTTGATGATGCTCCGCGCATGCAGGATTACACCCTGGAAGCGGAAGAAGGTCGCGACATGATGTTGCTGGATGCGCTTATCCAGCTGAAAGAGAAAGATCCCAGCCTGTCGTTCCGCCGCTCCTGCCGTGAAGGTGTGTGCGGTTCCGACGGTCTGAACATGAACGGCAAGAATGGTCTGGCCTGTATTACCCCGATTTCGGCACTCAACCAGCCGGGCAAGAAGATTGTGATTCGCCCGCTGCCAGGTTTACCGGTGATCCGCGATTTGGTGGTAGACATGGGACAATTCTATGCGCAATATGAGAAAATTAAGCCTTACCTGTTGAATAATGGACAAAATCCGCCAGCTCGCGAGCATTTACAGATGCCAGAGCAGCGCGAAAAACTCGACGGGCTGTATGAATGTATTCTCTGCGCATGTTGTTCAACCTCTTGTCCGTCTTTCTGGTGGAATCCCGATAAGTTTATCGGCCCGGCAGGCTTGTTAGCGGCATATCGTTTCCTGATCGATAGCCGTGATACCGAGACTGACAGCCGCCTCGACGGTTTGAGCGATGCATTCAGTGTATTCCGCTGTCACAGCATCATGAACTGCGTCAGTGTATGTCCGAAGGGGCTGAACCCGACGCGCGCCATCGGCCATATCAAGTCGATGTTGTTGCAACGTAATGCGTAATTAAATGTTGATGCCGGGGAAATCCCCCGGCTATTCAGGAAATCTTTAAAAACTGCCCCTGACACTAAGACAGTTTTTAAAGGTTCCTTCGCGAGCCACTACGTAGACAAGAGCTCGCAAGTGAACCCCGGCACGCACATAACTGTGCGTGGTAGTATCCACGGCGAAGTAAGCATAAAAAAGATGCTTAAGGGATCACGATGCAGAACAGCGCTTTGAAAGCCTGGTTGGACTCTTCTTACCTCTCTGGCGCAAACCAGAGCTGGATAGAACAGCTCTATGAAGACTTCTTAACCGATCCTGACTCGGTTGACGCTAACTGGCGTTCGACGTTCCAGCAGTTACCTGGTACGGGAGTCAAACCGGATCAATTCCACTCTCAAACGCGTGAATATTTCCGCCGCCTGGCGAAAGACGCTTCACGTTACTCTTCAACGATCTCCGACCCTGACACCAATGTAAAGCAGGTTAAAGTCCTGCAGCTCATTAACGCATACCGCTTCCGTGGTCACCAGCATGCGAATCTCGATCCGCTGGGACTGTGGCAGCAAGATAAAGTGGCCGATCTGGATCCGTCTTTCCACGATCTGACCGAAGCAGACTTCCAGGAGACCTTCAACGTCGGTTCATTTGCCAGCGGCAAAGAAACCATGAAACTCGGCGAGCTGCTGGAAGCCCTCAAGCAAACCTACTGCGGCCCGATTGGTGCCGAGTATATGCACATTACCAGCACCGAAGAAAAACGCTGGATCCAACAGCGTATCGAGTCTGGTCGCGCGACTTTCAATAGCGAAGAGAAAAAACGCTTCTTAAGCGAACTGACCGCCGCTGAAGGCCTTGAACGTTACCTCGGCGCAAAATTCCCTGGCGCAAAACGCTTCTCGCTGGAAGGCGGTGACGCGTTAATCCCGATGCTTAAAGAGATGATCCGCCACGCTGGCAACAGCGGCACCCGGGAAGTGGTTCTCGGGATGGCGCACCGTGGTCGTCTGAACGTGTTGGTGAACGTGCTGGGTAAAAAACCGCAAGACTTGTTCGACGAGTTTGCCGGTAAACATAAAGAACACCTCGGCACGGGTGACGTGAAATACCACATGGGCTTCTCGTCTGACTTCCAGACCGATGGCGGCCTGGTGCACCTGGCGCTGGCGTTTAACCCGTCTCACCTTGAGATTGTAAGCCCGGTCGTTATCGGCTCTGTTCGTGCCCGTCTGGACAGACTTGATGAGCCGAGCAGCAACAAAGTGCTGCCAATTACCATCCACGGTGACGCCGCAGTGACCGGACAGGGCGTGGTTCAGGAAACCCTGAACATGTCGAAAGCGCGTGGTTATGAAGTTGGCGGTACGGTACGTATCGTTATCAACAACCAGGTTGGTTTCACCACCTCTAATCCGCTGGATGCCCGTTCTACGCCGTACTGTACTGATATCGGCAAGATGGTTCAGGCACCGATTTTCCACGTTAACGCGGACGATCCGGAAGCCGTTGCCTTTGTGACCCGTCTGGCGCTCGATTTCCGTAACACCTTTAAACGTGATGTCTTCATCGACCTGGTATGCTACCGCCGTCACGGCCACAACGAAGCCGACGAGCCGAGCGCAACCCAGCCGCTGATGTATCAGAAAATCAAAAAACATCCGACACCGCGCAAAATCTACGCTGACAAGCTGGAGCAGGAAAAAGTGGCGACGCTGGAAGATGCCACCGAGATGGTTAACCTGTACCGCGATGCGCTGGATGCTGGCGATTGCGTGGTAGCAGAGTGGCGTCCGATGAACATGCACTCTTTCACCTGGTCGCCGTACCTCAACCACGAATGGGACGAAGAGTACCCGAACAAAGTTGAGATGAAGCGCCTGCAGGAACTGGCTAAACGCATCAGCACGGTGCCGGAAGCGGTTGAAATGCAGTCTCGCGTTGCCAAGATTTATGGCGATCGCCAGGCGATGGCTGCCGGTGAGAAACTGTTCGACTGGGGCGGCGCGGAAAACCTCGCTTACGCCACGCTGGTTGACGAAGGCATTCCGGTTCGCCTGTCGGGTGAAGACTCCGGTCGCGGTACCTTCTTCCACCGCCACGCGGTGATCCACAACCAGTCTAACGGTTCCACTTACACGCCGCTGCAACACATCCATAACGGCCAGGGCGCGTTCCGTGTTTGGGACTCCGTACTGTCTGAAGAAGCAGTGCTGGCGTTTGAATACGGTTATGCCACCGCAGAACCACGCACCCTGACCATCTGGGAAGCGCAGTTCGGTGACTTCGCCAACGGTGCGCAGGTGGTTATCGACCAGTTCATCTCCTCTGGCGAGCAGAAATGGGGCCGGATGTGTGGTCTGGTGATGTTGCTGCCGCACGGTTACGAAGGGCAGGGGCCGGAGCACTCCTCCGCGCGTCTGGAACGTTATCTGCAACTTTGTGCTGAGCAAAACATGCAGGTTTGCGTACCGTCTACCCCGGCACAGGTTTACCACATGCTGCGTCGTCAGGCGCTGCGCGGGATGCGTCGTCCGCTGGTCGTGATGTCGCCGAAATCCCTGCTGCGTCATCCGCTGGCGGTTTCCAGCCTCGAAGAACTGGCGAACGGCACCTTCCTGCCAGCCATCGGTGAAATCGACGAGCTTGATCCGAAGGGCGTGAAGCGCGTAGTAATGTGTTCTGGTAAGGTTTATTACGACCTGCTGGAACAGCGTCGTAAGAACAATCAACACGATGTCGCCATTGTGCGTATCGAGCAACTCTACCCGTTCCCGCATAAAGCGATGCAGGAAGTGTTGCAGCAGTTTGCTCACGTCAAGGATTTTGTCTGGTGCCAGGAAGAGCCGCTCAACCAGGGCGCATGGTACTGCAGCCAGCATCATTTCCGTGAAGTGATTCCGTTTGGGGCTTCTCTGCGTTATGCAGGCCGCCCGGCCTCCGCCTCTCCGGCGGTAGGGTATATGTCCGTTCACCAGAAACAGCAACAAGATCTGGTTAATGACGCGCTGAACGTCGAATAAATAAAGGATACACAATGAGTAGCGTAGATATTCTGGTCCCTGACCTGCCTGAATCCGTAGCCGATGCCACCGTCGCAACCTGGCATAAAAAACCCGGCGACGCAGTCGTACGTGATGAAGTGCTGGTAGAAATCGAAACTGACAAAGTGGTACTGGAAGTACCGGCATCAGCAGACGGCATTCTGGATGCGGTTCTGGAAGATGAAGGTACAACGGTAACGTCTCGTCAGATCCTTGGTCGCCTGCGTGAAGGCAACAGCGCCGGTAAAGAAACCAGCGCCAAATCTGAAGAGAAAGCGTCCACTCCGGCGCAACGCCAGCAGGCGTCTCTGGAAGAGCAAAACAACGATGCGTTAAGCCCGGCGATCCGTCGCCTGCTGGCTGAACACAATCTCGACGCCAGCGCCATTAAAGGCACCGGTGTGGGTGGTCGTCTGACTCGTGAAGATGTGGAAAAACATCTGGCGAAAGCCCCGGCGAAAGAGTCTGCTCCGGCAGCGGCTGATCCGGCGGCGCAACCGGCTCTGGCTGCACGTAGTGAAAAACGTGTCCCGATGACTCGCCTGCGTAAGCGTGTGGCAGAGCGTCTGCTGGAAGCGAAAAACTCCACCGCCATGCTGACCACGTTCAACGAAGTCAACATGAAGCCGATTATGGATCTGCGTAAGCAGTACGGTGAAGCGTTTGAAAAACGCCACGGCATCCGTCTGGGCTTTATGTCCTTCTACGTGAAAGCGGTGGTTGAAGCCCTGAAACGTTACCCGGAAGTGAACGCGTCTATCGACGGCGATGACGTGGTTTACCACAACTATTTCGACGTCAGCATGGCGGTTTCTACGCCGCGCGGCCTGGTGACACCGGTACTGCGTGATGTCGATACCCTCGGCATGGCAGACATCGAGAAGAAAATCAAAGAGCTGGCAGTCAAAGGCCGTGACGGCAAGCTGACCGTTGAAGATCTGACCGGTGGTAACTTCACCATCACCAACGGTGGTGTGTTCGGTTCCCTGATGTCTACGCCGATCATCAACCCGCCGCAGAGCGCAATTCTGGGTATGCACGCTATCAAAGATCGTCCGATGGCGGTGAATGGTCAGGTTGAGCTCCTGCCGATGATGTACCTGGCGCTGTCCTACGATCACCGTCTGATCGATGGTCGCGAATCCGTGGGCTTCCTGGTAACGATCAAAGAGTTGCTGGAAGATCCGACGCGTCTGCTGCTGGACGTGTAGTAGTTTAAGCTTCACCTGCACTGTAGACCGACGTGGATAGGGTGTCGGTCTACGGTTTAAAAGATAACGATTACTGAAGGATGGACAGAACACATGAACTTACATGAATATCAGGCAAAACAACTTTTTGCCCGCTATGGCTTACCAGCACCGGTGGGTTATGCCTGTACTACTCCGCGCGAAGCAGAAGAAGCCGCTTCAAAAATCGGTGCCGGCCCGTGGGTAGTGAAATGTCAGGTTCACGCTGGTGGCCGCGGTAAAGCGGGCGGTGTGAAAGTTGTAAACAGCAAAGAAGACATCCGTGCTTTTGCAGAAAACTGGCTCGGCAAGCGTCTGGTAACGTATCAAACAGATGCCAATGGCCAACCGGTTAACCAGATTCTGGTTGAAGCAGCGACCGATATCGCTAAAGAGCTGTATCTCGGTGCCGTTGTAGACCGTAGTTCCCGTCGCGTGGTCTTTATGGCCTCCACCGAAGGCGGCGTGGAAATCGAAAAAGTGGCGGAAGAAACTCCGCACCTGATCCATAAAGTTGCGCTTGATCCGCTGACAGGCCCGATGCCGTATCAGGGACGCGAGCTGGCGTTCAAACTGGGTCTGGAAGGTAAACTGGTTCAGCAGTTCACCAAAATCTTCATGGGCCTGGCGACCATTTTCCTGGAGCGCGACCTGGCGTTGATCGAAATCAACCCGCTGGTCATCACCAAACAGGGCGATCTGATTTGCCTCGACGGCAAACTGGGCGCTGACGGCAACGCACTGTTCCGCCAGCCTGATCTGCGCGAAATGCGTGACCAGTCGCAGGAAGATCCGCGTGAAGCACAGGCTGCACAGTGGGAACTGAACTACGTTGCGCTGGACGGTAACATCGGTTGTATGGTTAACGGCGCAGGTCTGGCGATGGGTACGATGGACATCGTTAAACTGCACGGCGGCGAACCGGCTAACTTCCTTGACGTTGGCGGCGGCGCAACCAAAGAACGTGTAACCGAAGCGTTCAAAATCATCCTCTCTGACGACAAAGTGAAAGCCGTTCTGGTTAACATCTTCGGCGGTATCGTTCGTTGCGACCTGATCGCTGACGGTATCATCGGCGCGGTAGCAGAAGTGGGTGTTAACGTACCGGTCGTGGTACGTCTGGAAGGTAACAACGCCGAACTCGGCGCGAAGAAACTGGCTGACAGCGGCCTGAATATTATTGCAGCAAAAGGTCTGACGGATGCAGCTCAGCAGGTTGTTGCCGCAGTGGAGGGGAAATAATGTCCATTTTAATTGATAAAAACACCAAGGTTATCTGCCAGGGCTTTACTGGTAGCCAGGGGACTTTCCACTCAGAACAGGCCATTGCATACGGCACTAAAATGGTTGGCGGCGTAACCCCAGGTAAAGGCGGTACTACCCACCTCGGCCTGCCGGTGTTCAACACCGTGCGTGAAGCTGTTGCTGCTACTGGCGTTACCGCTTCTGTTATCTACGTACCAGCACCGTTCTGCAAAGACTCCATTCTGGAAGCTATTGATGCAGGCATCAAACTGATTATCACCATCACTGAAGGCATCCCGACGCTGGATATGCTGACTGTGAAAGTGAAACTGGACGAAGCCGGCGTTCGTATGATCGGCCCGAACTGCCCGGGCGTTATCACTCCGGGTGAATGCAAAATCGGTATCCAGCCGGGTCACATTCACAAACCGGGTAAAGTGGGTATCGTTTCCCGTTCCGGTACACTGACCTATGAAGCGGTTAAACAGACCACGGATTACGGTTTCGGTCAGTCGACCTGTGTTGGTATCGGCGGTGACCCGATCCCTGGCTCTAACTTTATCGACATTCTCGAAATGTTCGAAAAAGATCCGCAGACCGAAGCGATCGTAATGATCGGTGAGATCGGCGGTAGCGCTGAAGAAGAAGCGGCAGCGTACATCAAAGAGCATGTTACCAAGCCAGTTGTGGGTTACATCGCTGGTGTGACTGCGCCGAAAGGCAAACGTATGGGCCACGCGGGTGCCATCATTGCCGGTGGGAAAGGGACTGCGGATGAGAAATTTGCTGCTCTGGAAGCCGCAGGCGTGAAAACCGTTCGCAGCCTGGCGGATATCGGTGAAGCACTGAAAACTGTTCTGAAATAAATATCTGTAATAAGAAATAGCCCTCGCCGCTTCCCTCTACAGGAATGGCGAAGGGCTGTCGGTTTCGACATGGTTGGCCATCGTATGATGGCCTTTTTTGTGCTTATCGCGATGATTTTCGTTGCGCTATCAGGGTAAATTTATAGTCATCGGTATTAAAAGCGTTGCGGCTATATTCAAACACCCGACCATCAACTAAATATCCACGCGATACTTTTTCAAGAATCGGCTTTGTCTGGCTGATATTAAGCAGACGGCTCATCTCTTCGGTTGGCATCAGAGGAATGATTTCCTGTTCGCTACGATCGATAACCATTTTCTTCACTTCTTCAATAAAGTGATATTTTGAATTTTCCATGACCTGCCAGGTGAGATCCGGGAACAACGCAAGCGGCATCCAGGTTTCTTCCAGCGCCATTGGCTTTTGCTTGCGATAGCGCACGCGCTTCACATGCCACACACGATCCTGCGCGGTGATTTGTAGCTGTTGCTGAAGAAAATCGTCAGCCGGAATCACTTCAAATATCAGGACTTCACTGTGTGTATCGACGTGACGGTCCGACAGTTTTTCATCAAAACTGGTTAACTGAAAAATATCGTAATTGACCCGCTCTTCTTTGACGTAAGTCCCGCTGCCCTGAATGCTTTCGAGGATCTGTTGCTCGACTAACTGGCGCAAAGCCTGACGCACCGTAACCCGGCTGACGCCAAACTCTATTTGTAATGCCGATTCGGTAGGTAACGCATCGCCAGGTTTAAGCTCGCCACGCGCAATTTGTTCACGAATGCGATCGGCAATCTGCCGGTATAAGGGCTTGTGTCCCATTTTTAGTATCTCATTAATACGAATTTAGCCATTATGCCCGATAAATTCATCCTGTAAATAATACAAATACAATACAAATAATTTCAATCAAGTGAAATTGATCACATAATGGTATTGTTTTATCGGGCACACTGGCGCGACTATAAAAACGATCAAGTGAGGATCATGATGAATCTGACGACTCTGACCCACCGCGATGCGTTGTGTCTGAATGCGCGCTTTACCAGCCGTGAAGAGGCCATCCACGCGTTGACTCAACGTCTTGCTGCTCTGGGGAAAATTTCCAGTACTGAGCAATTTCTGGAAGAAGTGTATCGCCGTGAAAGCCTTGGCCCGACCGCCTTAGGTGAAGGGTTGGCTGTGCCGCATGGCAAAACTGCTGCGGTAAAAGAAGCGGCGTTTGCGGTCGCCACACTCAGCGAGCCGCTTCAGTGGGAAGGCGTTGATGGCCCGGAAGCGGTTGATTTAGTGGTGCTGCTGGCGATTCCCCCCAATGAAGCGGGTACTACGCATATGCAACTGCTGACAGCGCTGACCACGCGCCTGGCGGATGATGAGATTCGGGCGCGTATACAGTCGGCGACGACGCCTGATGAGTTGCTCTCGGCGCTGGATGACAAGGGAGGCACGCAACCTTCTGCCTCTTTTTCCAACGCGCCAACTATCGTCTGCGTAACGGCCTGTCCGGCGGGTATTGCTCACACCTATATGGCTGCGGAATATCTGGAAAAAGCCGGACGCAAACTCGGCGTAAATGTTTACGTTGAAAAACAAGGCGCTAACGGCATTGAAGGGCGTTTAACGGCGGATCAACTCAATAGTGCAACCGCCTGTATTTTTGCGGCTGAAGTCGCCATCAAGGAGAGTGAGCGTTTTAATGGCATTCCCGCGCTTTCAGTGCCTGTTGCCGAGCCGATTCGCCATGCAGAAGCGTTGATCCAACAAGCGCTTACCCTCAAGCGTAGCGATGAGACGCGTACCGTACAGCAAGATACGCAACCGGTGAAAAGTGTCAAAACGGAGCTGAAACAGGCACTGTTGAGCGGAATCTCTTTTGCCGTACCGTTGATTGTCGCGGGGGGCACGGTGCTGGCGGTCGCGGTATTACTGTCGCAAATCTTCGGGCTACAAGATCTGTTTAATGAAGAAAACTCCTGGCTGTGGATGTACCGCAAGCTGGGCGGCGGGCTGCTCGGAATTTTGATGGTACCGGTGCTCGCGGCCTATACCGCCTATTCTCTGGCAGATAAACCGGCGTTAGCGCCAGGCTTTGCGGCTGGACTTGCCGCCAACATGATCGGCTCCGGGTTTCTCGGCGCGGTCGTTGGCGGATTGATAGCCGGTTACTTGATGCGCTGGGTGAAAAATCACTTGCGTCTTAGCAGTAAATTCAATGGATTCCTGACTTTTTATCTCTACCCGGTGCTCGGTACGTTGGGAGCGGGCAGTCTGATGCTGTTTGTGGTGGGAGAACCTGTCGCCTGGATCAATAACTCGCTTACCGCCTGGCTGAACGGTCTGTCAGGAAGTAACGCGCTGTTGCTGGGTGCCATTCTCGGTTTTATGTGTTCCTTTGACCTTGGAGGGCCAGTGAACAAAGCCGCTTATGCATTCTGCCTGGGCGCAATGGCGAACGGCGTTTACGGCCCGTATGCCATTTTCGCCTCCGTCAAAATGGTTTCGGCATTTACCGTAACCGCTTCCACGATGCTCGCACCGCGCCTGTTTAAAGAGTTTGAAATTGAGACCGGGAAATCCACCTGGCTGTTAGGGCTGGCAGGTATTACCGAAGGGGCGATCCCGATGGCGATTGAAGATCCGCTGCGGGTTATTGGTTCGTTTGTGCTGGGCTCTATGGTAACGGGCGCTATTGTCGGTGCGATGAATATCGGCCTTTCGACACCCGGTGCCGGCATTTTCTCGCTCTTTTTACTTCATGATAATGGCGCGGGCGGTGTTATGGCGGCAATTGGCTGGTTTGGTGCGGCATTGGTGGGGGCTGCAATCTCGACTGCAATTCTCCTGATCTGGCGGCGTCACGCGGTTAAGCATGGCAACTATCTGACTGATGGCGTAATGCCATAAACAAAAAGGAAACGACGATGAAAGCGGTATCTCGCGTTCACATCACCCCGCATATGCATTGGGATCGGGAGTGGTATTTCACCACCGAAGAGTCACGCATTCTGCTGGTCAATAATATGGAAGAGATCCTGTGCCGACTGGAACAGGACAACGAATACAAATATTACGTACTCGACGGGCAAACGGCGATCCTCGAAGATTATTTCGCGGTGAAACCGGAAAACAAAGACCGCGTGAAGAAACAGGTAGAAGCCGGCAAGTTGATTATCGGCCCCTGGTATACCCAGACCGATACCACGATTGTTTCTGCGGAATCCATCGTCCGTAATCTGATGTACGGAATGCGTGACTGCCTCGCGTTTGGCGAGCCGATGAAAATAGGTTATTTACCAGATTCCTTTGGCATGTCCGGGCAACTGCCGCATATCTACAATGGATTTGGCATTACCCGCACCATGTTCTGGCGCGGATGTTCGGAGCGCCACGGTACTGATAAAACCGAGTTTTTGTGGCAAAGCAGTGACGGTAGCGAAGTGACGGCGCAGGTGCTGCCGCTGGGCTACGCCATCGGTAAGTACTTACCTGCCGACGAAAACGGATTACGTAAACGCCTCGACAGTTATTTTGACGTGCTGGAAAAAGCGTCTGTAACCAAAGAGATTTTGCTGCCGAATGGGCATGACCAGATGCCATTGCAGCAAAATATCTTCGAAGTGATGGATAAGCTACGTGAGATCTACCCTCAACGTAAGTTTGTGATGAGCCGCTTTGAAGAGGTATTTGAGAAGATCGAAGCGCAGCGTGAAAGTCTGGCCACCCTGAAAGGTGAATTTATCGATGGCAAATATATGCGCGTACATCGCACCATCGGTTCCACGCGCATGGATATCAAAATTGCCCACGCACGTATTGAAAATAAGATTGTTAATCTGCTGGAACCGCTGGCAACGCTGGCCTGGACGTTGGGTTTTGAATACCACCACGGCTTGCTGGAGAAAATGTGGAAAGAGATCTTAAAAAATCATGCCCACGACAGTATCGGTTGTTGTTGCAGTGACAAAGTTCATCGCGAAATTGTCGCCCGCTTCGAACTGGCTGAAGACATGGCGGATAATCTGCTGCGTTTCTACATGCGCAAAATTGCCGATAACATGCCACAGAGTGATGCCGACAAACTCGTGCTGTTTAACCTGATGCCCTGGCCGCGGGAAGAAGTTATTAACACCACTGTGCGGCTGCGCGCCAGCCAGTTTAATCTACGAGACGATCGCGGTCAGCCTGTACCGTATTTTATTCGCCATGCCCGTGAGATCGATCCAGGCCTAATCGATCGGCAAATAGTTCATTACGGTAATTACGATCCCTTTATGGAGTTTGATATACAGATCAACCAGATTGTCCCTTCTATGGGCTATCGCACGCTTTATATCGAAGCGAATCAGCCTGGCAACGTGATTGCGGCAAAAAGTGACGCTGAAGGGATACTGGAAAATGCTTTCTGGCAAATTGCGCTCAATGAGGATGGAACGCTACAACTGGTAGATAAAGATAGCGGTGTGCGCTATGACCGGGTGTTGCAAATTGAAGAAAGCTCTGATGATGGTGATGAATATGACTATTCACCCGCAAAAGAAGAGTGGGTAATGACTTCTGCAACAGCGAAACCGCAATGCGAGATTACTCATGAGGCCTGGCAGAGCAGGGCTGTTATCCGCTATGACATGGCGGTGCCGCTCAATTTGTTGGAACGAAGCGTCCGGCAATCCACGGGCAGAGTAGGGGTGGAGATGGTTGTCACTCTGAGTCATAACAGCAGACGTATTGATGTGGATATCAACCTTGATAACCAGGCTGACGATCATCGCCTTCGCGTCCTGATCCCTACATCTTTTAACACCGATAGTGTTCTGGCAGATACCCAGTTTGGTTCGCTAACGCGCCCCGTGAACGACAGTGCAATGAACAACTGGCAGCAAGAAGGCTGGAAAGAAGCGCCGGTTCCGGTATGGAATATGCTCAACTATGCAGCCTTACAGGAAGGGCGTAACGGCATGGCTGTCTTTAGCGAAGGGCTACGTGAATTTGAAGTCATCGGTGAAGAGAAGAAAACCTTTGCCATTACGTTGCTGCGTGGCGTGGGCTTACTGGGCAAAGAAGATCTGTTTTTAAGGCCTGGGCGGCCTTCGGGAATTAAAATGCCAGTCCCGGACTCACAACTACGTGGTCTGCTTTCTTGTCGCCTAAGTTTATTGAGTTATACCGGTACGCCAACCGCCGCTGGTGTAGCTCAGCAGGCGCGAGCATGGCTGACTCCAGTACAGTGTTACAACAAAATCCCATGGGATGCGATGAAGCTCAACAAAGCCGGATTCAACGTGCCGGAAAGTTATAGTTTGTTGAAAATGCCCCCAGTGGGATGCCTGATAAGCGCACTTAAGAAAGCTGAAGACCGACAAGAAGTGATTTTACGGCTGTTTAATCCGGCTGAATCAGCAACCTGTGATGCGACTGTTGCTTTCAGTCGCGAGGTGATTTCTTGCTCAGAAACGATGATGGATGAACACATTACCACCGAGGAAAATCAAGGTTCAAATCTATCGGGGCCTTTTTTACCCGGCCAGTCACGGACGTTCAGTTACCGGCTTGCCTGAATAGCAATCAAACCGAAGCCACATATGCGCGGCCAGATTGTTGACAAAGGGCGCTTTGTTCATGCCGGATACGGCATGAACGCTTTATTCGGTCTACAAAAGCAGGCAAATTCAATATATTGCAGAGATGATGTAGACACTGGCAAGCGTAGCGCATCAGGTAATTTTGCGTTTATCTTCACTCTCAAGCCACGTATATGTGGCTTTATTTTTAACAAAATAATAACCCCGGGTGAGTTAATTATAATATAATTATAAGTTAATTAAATGTTAATATCAGCGGGGTGGATTTATGCCTTTATTAGTAATCCTGAAACTCTGCGTCGTATTAGCCAGTGACCAAAAAA
>NZ_CAOLGM010000098.1:0-17627 GCF_948475835.1 uncultured Escherichia sp.
ATTAAGGGCTGTGGATCGTCTCCGGGATGAATCGCCTGACGATGCGCCTCACCTGAAGGCGTCAGACGGTACCGGAACCATGCCAGCCCTTGCTGACGCATTAAAAACTCACTGTCAGGAAAAGTGCGGAAGGTTTCCTGTAAATGCATTTGGTGAGTGAGATTATCCTGCCCGGTTCCAGCGTTACGCAGAAGATCATCATACAGTTGTCGCCCTTTCGGCGTTAATGCCACGCCACGCTGCTCAATTTCACCAAAGCGCGCGGTATGCGTGCCCTGTTTCTGCCCCGCAAACAACACCGTCTCTTCCAGTGCTTTAAAGCTGGTCTGGCGTAGTAAAATCGGTACCTCGCGGCGCGGCGGCCCCTCGATGAGAATTTTGGGTTCAATTCCGCATTCAGGCATCATCGACTGCACCCGGTCAATATCCAGCGTACGTGGCGTCAGGTGGTTGATATGGCATCCAGGAAAACAGACCACATCAGCAATCAACCGATGTTCGTTGTGCAAGGCGCGATAGGTTTCTTCATCTACCGTTGCTGACTGGTGCCAGCGAAACGTTTCCAGGGCTTCCTGCACAAACTCCTGTGCCTGTGTTTCGTTAAAACCGCCCTGCTGCTCATATTCCTCTAACAGTTGTCGACAACGTGGGGTGAAGATATCGCGCTGACGCAGAATCTCCGCCGCTTTCTGGCGCAAAATTTCGTTCTCGATAAGCTCAAGGCGGAGTAAGGAGGTAAAAACGCGGAAGGGATTACGCGCCAGAGAAGCATCATCAATGGGCCGAAATGCTGTCGAATGTACCGGCACCCCTGCCTGCGAGAGATCGTAATAGCTCACCGGGTACATCCCCATAATGGCAAACATCCGCCGAAGAGTAGCAAGCTCTTGTGCAGTCCCAACGCGAATCGCCCCATGACGTTCAACATTCAGACGCGCCAGCTCGTCTGCATTTACCATTTTTTCGTGCAGTTGAGGATTGTTTTCCAGCACAGCCAGATTCACATCAGCTACCAGTTCCAGCAGCGTGCCATATTGCGGAACTTCTTGCTGGTACATGGCTGACATTGCCTGCGAAAACTGTTCCCGAATCTCATCCGCCGTGATGCTGTTCGCCATAGTGTCTGCCTCCAGTGGTCAGTAATCTGGAGTGTAGGTAACCGCATTCACTCTTGCGGGAAGAATTTACAAACTGTGATCTCGCCGCGAAAACATCAATATTATCCATTTTGCTGTAACACAATTGCTTTAATTGTTAATAATATTTTGCAATCAAGTTATCATAATCAAACAACTTCACTTGTCAGCGACACCGCTTCGTTTTTAACATCGCTTATGGAAAAAAATAGTCTGTTTAGTCAGCGCATCCGTTTGCGCCACCTTCATACATTCGTAGCTGTCGCACAACAAGGAACTTTGGGGCGCGCGGCTGAAACCCTTAATTTGAGTCAACCTGCGCTCTCTAAGACATTGAATGAACTGGAGCAGCTGACTGGCGCTCGCTTGTTTGAGCGTGGTCGTCAGGGGGCGCAACTTACCTTACCCGGCGAACAATTTTTAACGCATGCAGTCAGAGTTCTTGACGCCATCAACACTGCCGGACAGTCGCTTCATCGTAAAGAAGGTCTTAATAATGATGTCGTCAGGGTTGGTGCACTACCTACTGCGGCACTGGGGATATTACCTTCGGTTATAGGTCAGTTTCATCAGCAACAAAAAGAGACGACCTTGCAAGTTGCGACAATGAGTAACCCTATGATTCTGGCGGGTTTAAAAACCGGGGAAATCGATATCGGCATTGGTCGGATGTCAGATCCTGAACTGATGACCGGGCTTAATTACGAACTGCTGTTTCTTGAATCGTTGAAGCTGGTTGTCCGCCCTAATCACCCGCTACTTCAGGAGAACGTAACGCTAAGCCGGGTGCTGGAATGGCCGGTCGTTGTATCACCAGAAGGCACTGCGCCACGCCAGCATTCAGATGCATTAGTGCAGAGCCAGGGCTGTAAAATTCCTTCGGGTTGTATCGAAACGCTGTCTGCTTCGCTATCTCGTCAACTTACGGTTGAATACGATTACGTGTGGTTTGTCCCTTCTGGCGCTGTAAAAGACGACCTGCGTCATGCCACGCTGGTGGCCCTGCCTGTTCCGGGACATGGTGCAGGCGAACCGATTGGAATACTGACCCGCGTAGATGCGACGTTCTCTTCTGGTTGCCAGTTGATGATTAACGCTATTCGAAAATCAATGCCGTTCTGAAAGGTGAAGGGATCTGTCGATCCCTCCTTGAACATTTTCACACCGTAGCGAAACTAACTGGTTCACCCGCTCCGCGAGGTTCTGCCGACACAGAATGTTTGTGCAGACGGAATACATCCACCGCCTCAGTTAATCGTGCCGCCTGTTCTTCAAGGGACACCGCCGCCGCTGAGGCCTCTTCTACCAGAGAAGCATTCTGTTGCGTCACCTTATCCATTTCAGAAATCGCCTGGCTAACCTGCGTTATGCCTCTACTTTGTTCATCCGAGGCGGCGGCGATTTCCTGCATGATATGTGTGACACTCGCGACGGCATCAACAATAGTGCTCATGGTTTTCCCTGCCGTTGCCACCTCATCCGACCCCAGGTCAATTAACCTGACTGATTCACTGATCAAGCCTTCAATCTCTTTCGCCGCTTGGGCGCTGCGGCTTGCGAGTGTCCGTACTTCGCTGGCGACAACGGCAAATCCACGGCCTTGCTCACCCGCTCGCGCGGCTTCAACGGCAGCATTCAGTGCCAGAATATTCGTCTGGAAAGCAATACTGTTGATGACGGCGGTGATCTCGGAAATTTTCTTCGAACTTGTAGAGATAGCGCCCATCGTTTTTACTACACCGGAAACCGTCTGCCCGCCATCGCTGGCTTTAATAGAAGCCTCTTGCGCCAGTTTGCTGGCATGATGCGCGTTATCCGCATTCTGTTTCACCGTCGCAGTGAGTTGCTCCATGCTAGCGGCAGTTTGTTCGATAGCCGCCGCTTGTTCTTCGGTGCGAGATGACAGGTCCGCATTGCCAGCTGAAATTTCGCTGGTGCCACGATAAATCTCTTCCGCACCCTGTCGAACAGTCCCTACTGTCATCCCCAGTGAATGCTGCATTTGCTGTAAATGACGACTTAAGCGACCGATTTCATTACGACCCGCCGGTTCATCATTCATCGTCAGATCGCCACTGGCGATTTTTTCAATCCGTTGTGCGGCATGTTGCAGTGGACGAATGACGATCCGACGTAGCACCATAAATGTTATCAGCGTCATGACCAGGGCAAGCACAAACGCGCCAATCATGAACATCCCACCCAGGCGGGTGCGCTGATGGGCCAGTTCCGCCAGTTGGTTGGCTCTGGTGCTACGTATCTTAACGGCTTTGTTCAAAATATCGGTATAAGCATTATCCAGCGGTCGGATCTGCTCCCTTTCATGATTGATAATCGCTTCAAACATGCCATTTTTGGCATATTTCAACATAGGTTGCATACCCGTGATATAAGCCTGAAAGCGTTGATTTAATTCAGTGTCGAGGGCTTCATCAGCAGGTGTTTTCACCGGCCGATTCTGATAAGCACGATAACCTTGCTGCGACTGTTTAATCTCCGATTCGGCTTGCGCAATATTGCGCTTCATTGCTTCCATTTCCGCAATACGACTCGCAGCCCCGGCCTGAATCATATTGATCCGGGCTGAACGCAAAAAATCTGAACTGTTCGCTAACCCGGTCCGAATCTCAATCTCCGCAGTAACATCACGCTGATCGCGATCGGCCTGCCAGAGGAAATAGCCAGCCAGAGCAGAACTTAATGCGAATAGAACTAAGATACCGCCAAGAATGCAGGCAAATAACGGAACCAGCCTGATGTGATGCAAAAAACCTAATCGATGTGAGGGAGTTGTATTCATTACCGTTGTCTCTCGTCCAGGTTTACTCCTGATAGAAAGTCATCGGCACTTGACGGTAATTACTTATGACCAAAAACCTCTTTGCGTCACATTTTTACAACAATTATTGCAGAGAAAATTAATGCTATTGGAATGAAGAGAGTAACGAATGGCTAAACTGGCTAACCCGAATGACGAAAAATTCTGGAAAACAGCACGCAATTTCGTGAAGTGATTATTTTCGTCCCTAAGGAAACCTCATAGGATGCCTGCGGGTGCCTGAGACTTTCTGTTTTCAGGCTAACCGGGAATCAGAAAGACGAAGGCCCCGACCGATATTTCTATCAACCGAGGCCAACGAATGAACCTAGCAATTCAGATCTTAGCCTCTTACCCGCCATCCGGCAAGGAGAAAGGCTATGAAGCACAACCCTCTGGTGGTGTGTCTGCTCATTATCTGCATTACGATTCTGACATTCACACTCCTGACCCGACAAACGCTCTACGAACTGCGGTTCCGGGACGGTGATAAGGAGGTTGCTGCGCTCATGGCCTGCACGTCCAGGTAAGGGCAAGCGCGGGGATTTTCCCCGCGCATCTGACTAGCAGATTCATTTTCTCATGGCACCCCTTTTACACTTCAGTTAGTGCATGTTTTTTTCGAGGCACTAATAGAACCATCATTACAGACAAATTTGCCGCCTGCCGTACAGTGTGAGATCCCCCCTTTCGAACCAGAACAGGGTTTGCGCCCGGCATCGGCATAAAAGGAAACAAGCGTTCCCATAAACAAAATAAGTGCCAGTTTTTTCATATAACCTCCATGGTTTATCGAATCTTATGTTCGATTTGAACGTTATACGCTGGTTTATTTTGATACCGTTGATGAGATCAAAGATCGGGTGAATTGATTAAAAATAAGCCAGATGGACGTATGGGCAAGGATTATGGTTTTATTTGTCATACAAATAAATATAATAGGCGCTTCCGATGTAGACCCGTATTCTTCGCCTGTACCACGGGTCGGTTTTAGTACAGGCGTTTTCTTTAAATATCCTTCAGGAACGTTTACGCGGCATCATGCGTAGAAGTGTGTTGTCCTTCCAGAAATAGTGGTGTGCCAGTGCAGCCGCAGCGTGCAACCCGATGACAAAATATCCCAGATTCGCCAGCGTCTCATGCCACGACTTTAAGCTATCAACCCGTTCGAAATTGGCCTCTGAAGCGTAAGGCATCGTCAAACCAAACGCAAACCACGGGTTGCCCCGGTTATACATCATCACCAAACCAATCACTGGCAGCGCAATAAACAGGAGATAAATCACCAAATGTCCCAAATGCGCCAGTCCCGTCATCATCGGTTTTGGCTTAGGTATAATCGGCGGGGTTGGGTATTTCAGTCTTAACAAAAGACGAACCACCATCAGCACGAGAATTGAGATACCACAGGAAACATGAACCATGTTGATGAGTGGCCGATCGCTACGTGGGAAGAAACCACGAAACTCCATTGCGCAATACGCTGCGATAACCAGCAAAAAGACCAGCCAGTGAATGCTGATTTGTAACCTTGAGTATTTATTTTCCATAACATTTCCTGCTTTAACATAATTTTCCGTTAACATAACGGGCTTTTCTCAAAATTTCATTAAATATTGTTCACCCGTTTTCAGTACGTTACGTTTCACTGTAAGAATGGAGATTGCCCATCCCACAATCCTGGGCTAAGCCTGGAAAGGATCAATTTTCATCCGAACGTTCCTGACAGGAGAAAACCATGAGTAAAGTTGGTATTAACGGTTTTGGTCGTATCGGTCGACTGGTGTTGCGTCGATTACTTGAAGTCAAAAGCAACATAGACGTTGTCGCTATTAATGATCTCACTTCCCCAAAAATTCTCGCCTACCTGCTGAAACATGATTCAAACTACGGACCATTCCCCTGGAGCGTTGATTTTACGGAAGATTCACTTATCGTTGATGGGAAAAGTATCGCGGTTTACGCCGAAAAAGAGGCTAAAAATATTCCGTGGAAAGCGAAAGGTGCAGAAATCATTGTCGAATGTACTGGCTTTTATACCTCCGCCGAGAAATCGCAGGCGCATCTTGATGCTGGTGCGAAGAAGGTGTTGATTTCCGCCCCTGCCGGTGAAATGAAAACTATCGTTTATAACGTCAATGACGACACTCTGGATGGCAACGACACCATTGTTTCCGTGGCGTCATGCACCACTAACTGTCTTGCGCCGATGGCCAAAGCCTTGCATGACAGTTTCGGGATAGAAGTCGGCACGATGACGACCATTCATGCCTATACTGGCACCCAGTCACTGGTGGATGGCCCACGTGGTAAAGATTTACGTGCTTCACGCGCAGCGGCAGAAAATATCATTCCCCACACTACGGGGGCGGCAAAAGCCATTGGTCTGGTGATCCCGGAACTGAGCGGCAAACTGAAAGGTCATGCGCAACGCGTGCCGGTGAAAACAGGTTCGGTCACTGAGCTGGTGTCCATTCTCGGAAAAAAAGTGACTGCCGAAGAGGTGAATAACGCACTTAAACAAGCAACCACCAATAACGAGTCATTTGGTTATACCGATGAAGAAATAGTCTCTTCCGATATCATTGGCAGCCATTTCGGTTCGGTGTTTGATGCCACGCAAACGGAAATTACCGCCGTGGGCGATTTACAACTGGTGAAAACGGTCGCCTGGTACGATAACGAATATGGCTTCGTCACGCAGCTTATTCGCACCCTCGAAAAATTCGCTAAACTCTGACGCGCACAGGCGGAGGAAAAAACCTCCGCCTCTTTTACTCATTACGACTGTAAATAAACCACCTGGGTCTGCAGATATTCATGCAGGCCATGTTTACCATCTGCGCCGCCAATACCGGATTTACGCCATCCGGCGTGGAAGCCTTGCATAGCTTCGAAGTTTTCACGGTTGATGTAAGTTTCACCAAACTTCAGCCCTTTAATGGCTTTCATCGCGACGTTCAGATTTTGGGTATAGATTGATGAGGTCAGGCCGTAATCACTGTCATTAGCCATTGAGATAGCATCTTCCAGCGTGTCAAATGCGACCACCGGCAGAACCGGGCCAAAGGTTTCCTCATGCATAATCGACATTTCCTGGCGAACATCCAGCAGCAATGTCGGCGGATAATAATATCCTTTCCCGTCTACTGCTTTGCCACCCAACGCCACTCTCGCCCCTTCTTCTACTGCGCGCGCCACTTTTTGCTCGACCCTTTCCAGCGCCGCGGCGTTAATCAACGGCCCCATCGCAATGTCGTTGCGTTCAGCGGGGTTACCAAATTGAACCGCCTGCATCGCTTCACCCAGCCGATTGACGAACTGATCATAAATGCCTTTCTGTACATAAACACGTTCTGCACAGTTACACACTTGCCCACTATTAATGACGCGTGAATCAACGATGGCTTTGACTGCCAGTTCAAGATCGGCATCGTCCATTACGATAGCTGGTGCTTTACCACCCAATTCCAGGCACACTTTGGTGATGTTTTTCGCCGCAGTCGCCATAATCTTCTCACCTGCAGAGACGCTGCCTGTCATACTGACCATTGCGACCTTTGGGTTACCCGCCAGTTCTTGCCCAACGGTTTCACCACGCCCCAGTACAAGGTTAAACACGCCGCGCGGAAGGCCTATTTCATCGACGATTTTGGCGAATGCAATCGCATTGTTTGGCGTAAATTCACTGGGTTTAATGACGATGGTATTACCGGTCAAAAGAGCGGGAGCCATTTTGCGGGCAATGAGGAAGAACGGGAAGTTCCACGGCAGAATGCCGGTAGTCACACCAAGCGCACGTTTAAACAAAAGAATATTTTCTCCTGGACGATCGCTTTGAATAATCTCGCCCTCGTAACGCCGTGCCCACTCCGCCATGTAATCGATATAGTCGGCAGTAAAAGCCACTTCGACTTCAGCCAGCTGCTGGATCTTGCCCCCTTCTTCAACAATCAGCGCACTGATTTCACTGGCGCGTTCGCGGATGCCGGCGGAGATTTTGCGCAACCAACTGGCGCGTTCAATAGCAGGCAACGCTTCCCATTCTGGTTGTGCACGTTCTGCTGCATCGATTGCCTTACGGGCATCCTCGGCCTGACCATCGGGTATGCGGGAAATGACAGCCTCTGTAGCAGGGTTTACCACATCAATCCATGCGTCTCCACGCCAGGTAACAAACTGTCCATCGATATACATAGGATGTTGAACGGGTACTGACATGGGCGACTCCTGTGATTTATATGTTTGTTTTCGGTGAATGCATTGTTAATTAACATCAATCATCAGAGAGACGGCATCGTGAAAGGACAATTCTGTGAAGGGCTTCATAAAAACAAGTGTAAAAGGAATAAAAGGCAGAAATAAAAGTCAGGAGTCATGCCCGTTTGCAAACAAGTGGTTCACAAACGGGCAATTTTTAACGTAACGAGCGACTTTCCATCGCCTCGATGAGCACCGCATCATGTTTCAGCGTTTGCCATGCATGGATGACTTCTGCCGGAAAATCAACGTGAACGATAAAATCTCGCCCGCGGGGACCGTAGCCATCGCTATCATCGCGTAAACGCGGCAGCTCGCCAGTGAGTAGTGAGAGATAACGCTCAACCGGCCATAATCCTTGTAACTGATTAATAAAGATTACACTGTCTGCGTTATTTCCTAACTGAGGAACGAATCCGGGATAACTTAACCAGCGTGGTGCATCGGGATTGTCCCCAGTCATACGGCGGAACGTCGCCATCGTGCGCCGCTGCATGGTGGGGTCCTGAACAACGATAGCCGTATGAACTCGTTCTACGGCCTGATTCAATAGCGCGATGCTAAAGCGTGCGTTTTCACCGCAGTTTGTTGACTGGTCTTCAATCCAGATTTTTTCATGCGGAATGTGCCAGAACTGATGAGCGATATCCGCCAGGATGGTCGCTTCTGCTCTGCCAGTGGTGCGGATAGTGTTGTAGTGCGGATGCTGTGCGATGGCGCTATACAAAAAAGTTGTCGAGTGACCGATACCACCACTAATCAGTAAAGGAATTTGCTGATCGCGAGCAATCTTACATGCCGCGTCGATAGTCGGCATAACCGCATTGCCTGCAAGGATCACGCAATCGGCCTGATACGGCACCTCACCGGAGAAATCATCCTGCGCCAGCCACTGTCCGATAACATTTATGGCATCTATAGTTGCCGGCGAAAGCGTCGGAAACGGGGTAATGTTCATGGTTCCTCCTTATCGTTCCCTTAAGAATACTGCGTGAGATAATAGTGAGAAGCGGAGCACTCTGAAAGGAGGAAGTCGTATGTCCTTAACCGCCACTCCGCAAGCCTGACATATCTTTTAAGGAAATGCTGTAGATAAACATTATTCATCTTGCAGCAGAGAATTGTATTTTTCTGAATTCCTGAATTTTTACCCTTACCGTTTTAGAATTAATAAAAAACCCGGCGCTAAATGCTTACCGGGTTTTTTCTTTATCAGGCAAATAGCAGGGTTAACCGCTAATCTGCTCCATCGCCTGCAAAATACGCTTATCTGAAATCGGATAAGGCGTACCAAGTTGTTGAGCGAAGTAACTAACGCGCAACTCTTCTATCATCCAACGGATCTCTTTCACGTCTTCATCCTCACGACGTGCGGGCGGCAGTTTGTTGATCCATTGCTGCCACGCCTGCTGGACGTTTTCGACTTTCAGCATCTGAGCACGGTCGCGATGTGGATCAACCGCCAGTTTTTCCAGCCGTTTTTCAATCGCCTGCAAATATCGCAGCGTGTCGCCCAGCCGTTTGAAGCCGTTACCAGTGACAAAACCGCGATATACCAACCCGCCCATCTGCGCTTTAATGTCAGAAAGCCCCAGTGCCATGGTCATATCCACCCGCCCTTTCAGACGTTTGTTGATATTGAACACCGCAGTGAGGATTTGCTCGACCTGCTTCGCAATATCCACCACCGTGTCATTCAGTTCGGCGCGCACTTTTTCATGCAGCGCAGCAAAGCCTTCTTCCGTCCAGACCGGGCCACCATTGGCGTCGATCAATTGATCCACACCGCAGGAGATACAGTCGTCGATCAGCTCCAGCACTTTGCCATACGGGTTAAAGTACAGTCCCAGCTTGGCTTTGTTCGGTAACTTTTCATGTAAATATTTGATTGGCGATGGAATATTCAGCAGCAGTAGACGGCGAAGACCGTTCCACATTGCCTGCTTTTGCTCCAGCGGGTTATCAAACAGTTTGATCGCCACACTGTCGCGCTCATCCACCAGCGCCGGCCACGCCTTCACTTTGTAGTTGCCACGCTTCTGTTCGTAGCTTTCCGGCAGCTGACCAAAACTCCAGATATGTAAGCCGCTCTGCTCGATACCGTCATCCGCCACCGCGGACAGCGTTTCCTGCACTTTGCCTTTCAGCGCATCTTTCAGATCTTGTAGCGAGCGCCCTTCTTTTAGCTTCTTGTTTTTGTCATCCACCACGCGGAAGGTAATTTTCAGGTGATCAGGCACCTGATCCCAGTGCCAGTCTTCGCGGTCAACGGTAACGCCGGTCATCCGCCGTAACTCGCGCTCAAGGCTGTCGAGCAACGGTAACTCCAGCGGTTTGACGCGGCCTAAAAACGCTTCGGCATAGTTTGGCGCGGGTACAAAATTACGGCGTACCGGTTTCGGCAACGATTTAATCAGAGCAATCACCAGTTCGCGGCGCAGACCGGGGATCTGCCATTCAAACCCGCTTTCCTCAACCTGGTTAAGTAACGGCAGCGGAATATGTACGGTCACACCGTCAGCATCCGCGCCGGGCTCAAACTGATAGCTCAAACGCAGCTTGAGATTGCCCTGATGCCAGAAGTTCGGGTAATCCAGCTTGCTGATTTTTTCTGCGCCCTCTTTGATCAACATGCTTTTTTCAAAGTTGAGCAAATCAGGGGTTTCGCGGCTGACTTTTTTCCACCAGCTGTCGAAGTGGCGTGCAGAGATCACATCGTGGCTGATGCGCTGGTCGTAGAACTCAAACAACGTTTCGTCATCAACCAGAATATCGCGGCGACGTGATTTGTGTTCCAGCTCTTCCACTTCGGCCCGCAGTTTCAGGTTTTCACGGAAGAATGCGTGACGCGTCTGCCAGTCACCTTCCACCAGCGCATGGCGAATAAAGAGTTCACGGCATAACGCCGGATCGATCTGGCTGTAGTTGACCTTGCGCGCGGCAACAATCGGCAAACCATAAACAGTGACTTTTTCCGTTGCCATCACCGCGCCCTGCGCCCGTTCCCAGTGAGGTTCGCTGTAGGTGCGTTTAATCAAATGCTGAGCGACAGGCTCCACCCATTCCGGGTCGATACGCGCAGCAATGCGCCCCCACAGGCGGCTGGTTTCTACCAGTTCCGCCACCATTACCCATTTCGGCGGTTTTTTGAATAAACCAGAACCGGGAAAGATGGAGAAACGCGCGTTACGTGCGCCGGTATATTCTTGTTTATCGGCATCTTTCATGCCGATATGGGAAAGTAAACCCGTCAGCAACGCAATGTGAATTTCGCGATACTCCGCCGGTTCGCTGTTAACCGGAATGCCAAGTTCTTTCACCACCTGGCGCAACTGGGTGTAGATATCCTGCCATTCGCGCACGCGCAGATAGTTGAGATAATCGGTACGACACAGGCGACGGAAGGCGTTGGAAGAAAGCGCCTTTTGCTGCTCGCCAAGATAATTCCACAGATTCACAAACGCGAGGAAGTCAGACTCTTTGTCGTGGAAGCGACGATGTTTTTCGTCCGATGCCTGCTGTTTATCCATCGGACGCTCGCGCGGATCCTGAATGGAAAGCGCGGACGTGATAATCATCGCCTCACGCACGCAGCCATGTTTTTGCGCTTCCAGCACCATACGCGCCAGACGTGGATCGACAGGCAACTGCGAGAGCTGGCGACCGAGCGGCGTCAGTTTATAGGCGCTGGCCTGTTCATCCGTGGTGATCGCGCCCAGTTCTTCGAGCAGACGCACGCCATCCTGGATATTGCGTTTATCCGGTGCTTCGACAAACGGGAACGCAGCGATATCGCCCAGCCCCAGCGCGGTCATCTGCAAAATAACCGAGGCCAGGTTGGTACGCAGAATCTCCGGATCGGTAAACTCCGGGCGCGAAAGGAAATCGTCTTCGGAATAGAGACGAATACAGATCCCTTCGGACACACGCCCACAGCGGCCTTTACGCTGATTGGCAGACGCCTGCGAAATGGGTTCAATCGGCAAACGCTGCACTTTGGTGCGATAGCTGTAGCGGCTGATACGTGCTGTACCGGGGTCGATAACGTATTTAATCCCCGGTACGGTCAGCGAGGTTTCCGCGACGTTGGTCGCCAGCACAATGCGCCGTCCGCTGTGCGACTGGAACACGCGGTTCTGTTCGCTGTTCGAAAGCCGCGCATAAAGCGGCAAGATTTCGGTATGACGCAGATTTAGCTTGTTCAGCGCATCGGCGGTATCGCGAATTTCCCGCTCACCACTCATAAAGATCAGAATGTCGCCAGGGCTTTCCTGATTCAGTTCGTCTACGGCGTCAAAAATCGCCTGCAACTGATCGCGCTCGGTGTCGTCGGCTTCTTCAACAATCGGTCGATAGCGCACTTCCACCGGATAGGTCCGACCGGAGACTTCGATAATCGGCGCATTATTAAAGTGGCGCGAAAAGCGTTCCGGGTCGATAGTCGCGGAAGTGATAATGATTTTTAGGTCAGGACGCCGCGGCAGCAACTCTTTCAAATAGCCGAGCAGAAAATCGATATTCAGGCTGCGTTCGTGTGCTTCGTCAATAATGATGGTGTCGTACTGCATCAGCAGGCGGTCTTGCTGGATCTCCGCCAGCAGGATACCGTCGGTCATCAGCTTGACCATCGTGTTATCACTAACGTGATCGCTGAAACGCACTTTGTAACCGATGCAACCGCCCGGCTCCGTTTTCAGCTCTTCCGCAATACGGTTCGCCACCGTTCTTGCCGCCAGGCGACGCGGCTGGGTATGGCCGATCAGCCCTTTAATCCCGCGCCCCAGCTCCATACAGATTTTCGGTAACTGAGTCGTTTTACCAGAACCCGTTTCCCCGGCGACGATCACCACCTGGTGATCACGAATCGCTTCGAGAATGTCCTGTTTTTTCTGACTAACCGGTAAATTGTCAGGATAAGTAATTTCCGGTCGTGCCGCTTCACGCAGCAGGACTTTCCCTGCCGCCTGGTCAATCTCTTTCGCCATCTCCTGGAAAATGGCCTGTTGTGCATCAGGATTTTTAACCTTCTTAACACCGTGCAGACGCCGAGAAAAACGCAGTCTGTCGCGCAGCATCAGCGAATCCAGCCGCTGCTGCAAGGCCGTAAAGGTCAATTTTTGTTGTTCTGTCATAACGTTAGTGGGCAGTAGTCTGCCTGATTAATTTTCTTTTAAATGATAGATATAGAGTACCACATCGCGGCTTTCTATGCGTTGTTCAATAAATTCGAACATAGGCTTCGATTTATTGCGCTATCTCTGTGGCAGGATTGTGAATAAAGTGTCAGCAAGCAACGGGGCATCGCCCATTCAAACATCTATAAGGAAACACCATGAGCAAGGTATTAGTTCTTAAATCCAGCATCCTGGCAGGGTACTCTCAGTCTAATCAGTTGTCCGATTATTTTGTTGAACAATGGCGCGAAAAGCACTCCGCTGATGAAATCACCGTTCGCGACCTGGCTGCAAATCCGATTCCGGTACTGGATGGCGAACTGGTTGGTGCACTGCGTCCGAGCGATGCGCCGCTGACTCCGCGTCAGCAGGAAGCTCTGGCGCTTTCCGATGAGCTGATTGCCGAGCTGAAAGCCCACGACGTTATCGTTATTGCGGCACCGATGTATAACTTCAACATCTCAACTCAGTTGAAAAACTATTTTGACCTGGTTGCACGCGCAGGCGTTACTTTCCGCTATACCGAGAACGGTCCGGAAGGTCTGGTAACGGGTAAAAAAGCCATCGTTATTACCAGCCGCGGTGGGATCCACAAAGATGGACCAACGGACCTGGTGACGCCGTATCTGTCCACGTTCCTCGGCTTTATCGGCATTACCGATGTGAAATTTGTCTTCGCCGAAGGGATCGCATACGGTCCGGAAATGGCAGCGAAAGCGCAGTCTGACGCGAAAGCGGCCATCGACAGCATTGTTGCTGCATAACCGGACACGATCTTGATGTGGACTGTAGTTCAGTCCACATCTCAATCCACTTACCTGTTTTCCCATAATTTCAGCATCGCTTTGTGATCTTCCTTAAGCACAATATGCGAACGTCTGGCTCGAATATAACTAATCGCTTCATCAACGGTTTTACAGTGTCCGTAACATAACAACCATGCCGCCACTACCAGCGCACTGCGCGATAATCCCAACGCGCAATGGACCAGAACGCTGCCTTGCTCTTCGCGTAATGTTTCCAGCATCGCCACGGCCTGTCGGAGCTCCCCCTCTTCCGGAACCACCAGATCCAGCATCGGTACACAGAAATAGAGTCGATCTTTTGTCGCTCGTCCGCGAGGGAATTCAAAGGTGACGTCCAGAACCGCATTCTGTGCCGGAATATGTCGTGGAAACGCCCCTAAATAAACACCAGCAGTCATTTTGCTCACCGGCTCCAGGCGACGACAAAACCAACGCATAGACAGCCACATCCCGATGCGGCAGGGCAATGTCAGCCAGTAAACGGCGGGCGGTAGTTTCCCCTGACTATCTTTCCCTGTTGTTATCGCGCCAAGCCCACCGTACCCACGGCCAATTATGAGTAGCGATAATACTGGCCAACATAACCAGACTGACCACCATAACTGAATCATCATCATTAGCTCCATCAATACAATGCACGAGCCCGCGCCTACGACATAGGGCAGTGCTATTTTGATTCGACGTTGATCAGGTTTCTGATAATTCCAACGACGGTCGACGGGCACCATCCAGTCAATCAACATACCTACCGCCAGCCCTGTGATGACATCAATAAAATGATGCTGCCAGGTCGTCAGAGTAGAAATAGCGATGAGTAAAAACCATCCGCCGCAGACTTTACGCCACCTCTCAGCCAGATGCTGACGAAAGTGACGCCAAAGTAGCCAGCAGAGAATAATATGCAGCGAAGGAGACTGGTTATAAGGCAGATCAAACAGTTCAAGTTGCGAAAATAGCCATCCCGTCACCCCACTCACTTCAGGACGGATAAAACTAAACTTCAGCGGATAGAGCAAAAAACCGCAGCAGGCCATTACCGTTGCCAGAATAAGCCGGTGGACAAGTCGGCGCTGTTCGAATGTCGTGCTACAAACGAACAGCGAAAATCCATATAAAAGATCCAGACTCCAGTAAGGAACAATAGTCCAGGGAAGAAAAGGGATCGCCGTTTCCCAACCGAATACCTGACTGGGGATATCATGGCTGTTAAGGTCCTGAACCGCGGTGAACTGATTAAGAGATCCATAGGTGAAGAAGAAAAACGGGGCCAGCAACAATAACCAGCCAGCGCCTTGTAGCAATACGTTCCGACGTTCAGTTATCACGACGCACCGCCATCGAAACCGTAAAAATACCCCACTCATCAATCCGTTGTGTGCATTTATCAAATCCGGCATCACGCACGAGTGAATCCATCTCCCCTTGCGAACGCACGCGCATTACCCACGGTTTACCATCTTTATGACTGGTTAACACCCCGGCAATCATCTCCAGTTGAGGGTGCCACGGCTGCCCGGTGTAGATGAGAATGCCGCCCGGTTCGATGGCATTGGCAAGACCTGCGAGTGAGTTTTTTACCTGCTCATTTTCGGGAAAAAGCTCATACAGGCCAGAGACAATCGCCAGCGTAGGCCGCGGAGTTAACGCGCTGAGTTCCTCCGGGTTAAACGCATCGCCCTGTTCAAAACGCACCCGCCCAGACATTCCCCGTTGGGCAATCATCGCTTGCCCCTGTGCAACATTTAACTCACTGTAATCACGTAACAAAATATCGCTTACGGCAGGCTCGTTTGCCAGCGCATCCAGTACATAGCGCCCATGCCCTGCGGCAATGTCAACCACGCGGACGGCTAAACCTTTGGCGTGGAGATCGGCAACGGCTTGTTTAATCAGTATTTGTAAATGGGTTTTACGCTGGCGAATACCGCGCCAGCCAACACTGTTCAGGTAGATTTTGTCAATTAAGCGCCCGAATGCGTTACTGCCTTGCGGTTGATTTTGATAGACATAATCCAGGGAACTGCCTGAATCAAAGCCGGTGCTCATTCCGAGATGCAGGCCCGCAGAGTGCGCCCCGAACAATTTCATCGCCTTTCGCATAAAGCGATACGCCAAATCAACCGGCGATAATGGCACGGGTCCACCTGAAAGGAGCCGCCAGCGATCCGCTGATGGTCCAGTGCGGTCTTCATGCTGATAATCAAATTTTTGTGACTTGTTAGCATATAAACGACTAATAAAGCTTTGCATTTTTTCAAATGCCTGCGCCCTGTTCTCTTCACCCAACGTGTCGTGATAAAAGCCTGGCAGCAGATGCAGCTCTTTCAGAGGGCTACGTAATCTCTGATAAAAATCAATCTGCGGTTGGCGATGCACCACATAGTCATCGCCTGATATCAGAAGTTGCGTGGGGAGCGTAATCGCCGCCGCATCTCTAATAATACGTTCAGACGTTTTGTAGAGATCGAGCAAGATATTAACGGCAATCGCCCGTGTGATCAGCGGATCATTATTGAAACTCGCCACCCGTTGCCGATCGTGGGTCAAATAGCGTCCTTTCACATAGGAATTAATAAAAAACAGACCACGCAGACGATGCCATAGCGTCAGCGCAGGACGTGCCAGCGGCACATACAATTTAACCTTAAAGGCCGGAGAAGCCAGCACCAGCCCGCGAATTGCAGGCGCATAATCATGAACCCATGTGGCAACCAGCACTGCGCCGACGCTTTGCGCGATCACAACCACCTCTTCCAGTCCAACCTGGCTGTCGCTGGCAGCAAAACGGACAAATTCATCGACATCCCGCACTGAACGCGCAAGAGATGGGCTATAACCACGCGGCCCCGAACTTTTTCCATGCCCTCGGGCATCCCAGGCATAAAAAGCAGTATCTGGCATCGCCAGTTCATCAACGAGATGTTGTAGACGACCAGAATGTTCATGGCCACGATGAAATAAGACGATGACCTTTTTCGCCCCGGGCTGTAAAGCGGGCCAGTGCCGATAAAACAACGCTGTATTATCACTGGTGGTAAAAAAATGTTCCCCAGAGATGCGTGAATTTTCCATTTTCTCTATTTTCCTTCAGTAACAGCAGTAGCGTATAAAATAAAAAAATACCGGAGCGGTGAAAATTAATGAGTCAATCCTGTCAAGGAGTCCGCCATGTCCTGGTAATAGTTTTCCACTATCTTTAACACCAATATCTCGTTTGATGGCTGACATCACTACATCGCCGCAAAAACCACTAATACCAATTAACAAACCCGCTAATAATGCCTGTGATGTATTTAGCGGTGTCAGCAACGGTCCAATAATCAGTGACGCAATCATGGTGGTGATGACGCCCCCCACCAGACCTTCCAGCGTTTTTCCCGGGCTGACTTTGGGGACCACTTTTCTTCTGCCGCAGGATTTCCCCCATAAATAC
>NZ_CAOLGM010000099.1:0-17544 GCF_948475835.1 uncultured Escherichia sp.
CTTTAATACGCTCTTTATGACGCACCCCGAAGCGGTGTTCTTCATCGACAATCAGCAGGCCTAAATCTTTAAACTTGACGTCACTTTGCAGCAGTTTGTGCGTACCGATCAGAATATCGATTTTCCCTTCCGCCACTTCCGCAAGGATTTGCGTCTGCTCTTTGGCGCTGCGGAAACGGGAGATCATTTCGATACGTACCGGCCAGTTGGCGAAACGGTCGCGGAAGTTGTCGTAATGCTGCTGCGCGAGAAGGGTGGTAGGCACCAACACCGCCACCTGCTTGTGGTTATCTACTGCCAGGAAAGCGGCGCGCATCGCCACTTCTGTTTTACCAAAGCCAACATCGCCGCACACCAGACGATCCATTGCCAGCGGCTGACACATGTCGCTAAGTACCGCATTAATGGCCTGCGCCTGATCCGGCGTGGTTTCAAACGGGAAGCTGTCGCAGAACAACTGATACTGCTCACGATCGTGTTTAAACGCGAAGCCCTCTTTGGCGGCGCGTTGCGCGTAGATATCCAGCAATTCCGCCGCCACATCACGCACTTTTTCCGCCGCTTTCTGCCGCGCGCGTGACCACGCATCGCCGCCAAGTTTATGCAGCGGGGCGTTTTCTTCCGCGCCACCTGCGTAACGGCTAATCAGATGCAGTGACGACACCGGAACATACAGTTTGGCGTCGTTGGCATAGGTGAGCATCAAATACTCGCCAGTAATGCCGCCCGCTTCGAGCGTGGTCATTCCGGCATAGCGCCCGACACCGTGCTCCAGATGGACCACCGGCTGACCAATATGCAGCTCCGCAAGGTTACGGATCAGTGTATCGGGGTTGATGGTGCGGCGAGAATCCTGACGACGGCGGGCAACACGTTCACCGAGCAGATCGCTTTCGCAGATCAGCGCCAGATTACGCACCTTATCGACAAAACCATGTTCGGCAGCGCCAATCATCAGACAACGCCCACGGTCGCTGGCTTCATCAAGACGCATAATGCGTTGCGGAGCAATTTTAATTCGTGCGAGCAGTTCACCCAGCGCTTCACGGCGACCTTCACTTTCTACCGAGAACACCACCGGACCGTCGAAAGTCTCGAGGAACTTACGCAGCGCATCCAGCGGCGCTTTTTGTTGTGCCTGAACGGCCAGGTCTGGCAGTTTCTGGAAACCTAAATTGGCATTCGCGGCTTTTGTCGGTAAATGTTCAGTTTTTAGCTGCACCCGGGGCCAGTTTTTCAGCTCTGAGAAGAGCTCGTCCACCCGCAGCCAGAGCGATTGTGGTGGCAACAGCGGGCGCATCGGATCGACGCCGCGATTCTCAAAACGCGCCAGCGTGTCAGCCTGGAAACGTTCGGCACTGGTTTCCAGATCGCCAGTATTCACCAGCAAGGTATTGGCAGGGAAATAACTGAACAGCGGCGGCAGTGGTTCGCTGAAGAACAATGGCTGCCAGTACTCGATCCCGGCAGGTAATGTGCCTTTACTCACTTGCTGGTAAATATGTTCCGGATCGCGCTTCACTTCGAAGGTATCGCGCCACTGGCTGCGGAACAGTTCAATTGCCGCTTTATCGGTCGGAAATTCGTGCGCGGGCAGCAGATTGATCGCTTCTACTTCCTCCAGCGTGCGCTGGCTGTCGACGTCAAACACCCGCAGGCTGTCGATTTCATCATCAAAGAAATCAAGACGATAAGGCAGCTCACTCCCCATCGGGAAGAGATCCAGCAACGCGCCGCGCGTGGCGTATTCGCCGTGCTCCATCACCTGGTCAACATGGCGATAACCGGCGCTGTCCAGTTGGGTTCGTAATGCATCTCGTGACAGGCGCTGACCTTTTTTCATCACCAGCGCATGACCGTGGAGAAAACTGTGTGGGCAAACGCGCTGCATAAGCGTATTCACCGGAACAATCAGTACGCCACGCTGCATCGTCGGTAGCTGGTAAAGGGTGGAAAGGCGCGAGGAGATAATGTCCTGATGAGGCGAAAAACTGTCGTAGGGAAGAGTTTCCCAGTCCGCCAGATTCATCACCATCTGATCGGTGAACTGGCTGATTTCATCATGCAAACGCAGAGCATTTTGCATATCTGGTGCAATGAGTACCACCGGACCGGCGTGACGTTCGGCAATTTCCGCTACCAGCGTTGCACAGGCTGCGCCGGTTAACTCGCCCAGCAGACGCTGCTCACCCGCTTTGACGGGCAGCGTATAACGATATTGTTCAGGCATAACGGTTGTCAGATTCTCGTTAGGATATGCCTCAACATATGGGGGCATATCTCTGATAAGCAATGCTGTTCATTATCCGTAATCGACATGGTTTAGCAAATTGAATCGCCCCGGCTGGGGCGATGGTTTAACGAGAGTAACTGACGGCAGCGGGCAGTGAAGGCGGGGAGAACAACAGATCGCTGAATGCACGCTGTGAAAGTTTTCTTACCAGCAAGCCCGCAACAGTACAGATGAACAAACTGACAAAGGGATAAACCAGCAGGAGTGTCAGTTCGACTTGCGGCGACCAGCGTGCTGCGTTCATTTGCGCAAGCAGAGTTAAGCTGAATATTTCAACCAGAATGCGATGGGTGGTGTAGATAGCAATGGTGTTGGAGCCAATCACATTCAGCAGGCTGGTGGAGCGCATACCGAATCGTTGCTTGTATTGATAAAACAGCTTCATGATCACCACAATCGATACCAGCGACAACAGCAGCGAGATAGTAAACAACCAGGCACCGACCGCCAGAACGGTAAGCAAAGAAGCCATCAGCAGATGGCGGCGCAACGGCACCTCTTTAACACAGGTCATTATTGTTGCGCCAAACCATGCGCCAAGGCTGTAATAAAGCAAATTGCGGATCACACTGTTCATTCCCCACCACGGCGTGGGAACGAAATTAACCGCCACACTCAGCAGTACAAACAAGGCGAATAGTGGCAGCGCCAGACGGCTAAAAATTTTACATACCACGAAATAGACAATTAACGCATACAGATACCACAAGCTGGTGCTGGCGGTGATCATCCCGTGCAGGAACTCACCGGTGGAATCGGCATAAGCGGCATTGGAGGCATTGCTTAAATCGCGCTCAGGTGCCAGCCACTGGTTCAGCGCACTTAACGCCAGCCACTGCACCACGCCCCAAAGCGCCAGCACCCAGAAGATGTTCCAGATCCGTTTATCGAGACAATTTCCCCACGGTACGCTGTCGATATAGCGGCGAATCAAATAGCCGGATATAAAGAAAAAAACCGGCATACGAAAGGGGGCAAGGTAAAGATTGAAATAGATCCAGCATTTGCTCAGGACTTCCGATAACGGATGCTGAAAAGTGGTCAGATGCGGATAAAAGGTAATGACCGAGTGATAAATCACCACCAGACAAATACATAACCCTTTGATCTGGTTAATCCATAGCTCTTTTTGTTTCATCAGGACAACACGCTCTTTTTTAATTTACATGCGGTTGATCCTGCGGGTTATGACCCGAGGTGTAATGGGTATCTGTCTGTATTGGATGATTTTTCAGATTAAGATCAGGCGGCAAGATTGATGATAAAACATGGCAATTTAGCCGATTGATTTACGGGGGCTTTTCAGATTAGCCCTGACGATCACTTACAGTTCAGACGTTTACCCATCTTGCTTTCGCTTATATACTCGTGTCTTTGCTACAGCAACCAGACGGATTTCATGTACCAACCTGTCGCTCTATTTATTGGCCTGCGTTACATGCGTGGGCGTGCAGCGGATCGCTTCGGTCGTTTCGTCTCCTGGCTTTCTACCATCGGCATTACCCTCGGGGTGATGGCGCTGGTCACAGTATTGTCAGTGATGAACGGCTTTGAGCGCGAGCTGCAAAACAACATCCTTGGCCTGATGCCACAGGCAATTCTCTCTTCTGAGCATGGCTCTCTTAACCCGCAGCAACTCCCGGAAACGGCAGTCAAACTGGACGGCGTTAATCGCGTCGCACCTATTACTACCGGTGATGTGGTACTGCAAAGCGCGCGCAGCGTGGCGGTCGGGGTGATGCTCGGTATCGACCCGGCGCAAAAAGATCCACTTACACCGTATCTGGTCAATGTGAAACAAACTGACCTCGAGCCGGGGAAATATAATGTCATCCTCGGCGAACAACTTGCCTCACAGCTAGGCGTTAATCGCGGTGATCAAATCCGCGTGATGGTACCATCTGCCAGCCAGTTCACGCCGATGGGGCGTATTCCAAGCCAGCGCCTGTTCAATGTGATTGGCACTTTCGCCGCCAACAGTGAAGTCGATGGCTATGAAATGCTGGTGAATATTGAGGATGCCTCGCGTCTGATGCGTTATCCGGCAGGCAATATTACCGGCTGGCGTTTGTGGCTGGATGAGCCGCTGAAAGTTGACTCTTTAAGTCAGCAAAAACTGCCTGAAGGCAGCAAATGGCAGGACTGGCGTGACCGTAAAGGCGAGCTGTTCCAGGCCGTACGCATGGAAAAAAATATGATGGGCTTGCTGCTGAGCCTGATTGTCGCCGTTGCGGCGTTTAACATTATTACCTCACTAGGGCTGATGGTAATGGAGAAGCAGGGCGAAGTCGCGATCCTGCAAACGCAAGGCTTAACTCCGCGACAAATCATGATGGTCTTTATGGTGCAAGGGGCCAGCGCCGGGATTATCGGTGCGATCCTCGGTGCGGCGCTTGGCGCACTGCTTGCCAGCCAGTTAAATAATCTGATGCCGATAATCGGCGTCCTGCTTGATGGCGCGGCGCTGCCGGTGGCTATCGAACCTTTACAGGTCATTGTTATTGCGCTGGTGGCGATGGCTATCGCGCTGCTGTCTACGCTTTACCCTTCATGGCGCGCTGCCGCCACACAACCCGCTGAGGCTTTACGTTATGAATAAGATCCTGTTGCAATGCGACAACCTGTGCAAACGCTATCAGGAAGGCAGTGTGCAAACCGATGTACTGCACAATGTCAGTTTCAGCGTGGGCGAAGGTGAAATGATGGCGATCGTCGGTAGCTCTGGTTCCGGTAAAAGTACCTTGCTGCACCTGCTGGGCGGGCTGGATACACCAACCTCCGGCGATGTGATCTTTAACGGTCAACCGATGAGCAAACTGTCTTCGGCGGCGAAAGCAGAACTGCGCAACCAGAAGCTGGGCTTTATTTATCAGTTTCACCACCTGCTGCCGGATTTTACTGCCCTGGAAAACGTGGCTATGCCACTGCTGATTGGCAAGAAAAAGCCCGCTGAAATCAACAGCCGTGCGCTGGAGATGTTAAAAGCGGTGGGGCTGGAGCATCGTGCGAATCACCGCCCATCTGAACTTTCTGGCGGCGAACGCCAGCGTGTGGCGATTGCCCGTGCGCTGGTCAATAATCCGCGTCTGGTACTTGCGGATGAGCCTACCGGTAACCTCGATGCGCGTAACGCCGACAGCATCTTCCAGTTGCTTGGGGAATTGAATCGCTTGCAGGGCACCGCCTTCCTGGTGGTTACTCACGACCTGCAACTGGCGAAACGTATGAGCCGCCAATTGGAAATGCGTGATGGACGTCTGACGGCGGAACTGAGCCTGATGGGGGCGGAGTAATGGCGATGCCTTTATCGTTATTGATTGGCCTGCGTTTTAGTCGCGGACGGCGGCGCGGCGGCATGGTGTCGCTGATCTCCGTTATTTCTACCATTGGCATTGCCCTCGGCGTGGCGGTATTGATCGTCGGCTTAAGCGCGATGAACGGCTTTGAACGCGAACTGAATAACCGTATTCTGGCGGTGGTGCCGCATGGTGAAATTGAGGCGGTAAATCAGCCATGGACTAACTGGCAGGAAGCACTGGATAACGTGCAAAAAGTGCCGGGTATTGCCGCTGCTGCGCCGTATATCAATTTCACCGGACTGGTAGAAAGTGGTGCCAATCTGCGCGCAATTCAGGTGAAGGGCGTTAACCCGCAACAGGAACAGCGTCTGAGCGCATTACCCTCGTTTGTTCAGGGGGATGCCTGGCGCAATTTTAAAGCGGGCGAACAGCAAATTATCATCGGCAAAGGCGTGGCGGATGCGCTGAAAGTGAAGCAGGGCGATTGGGTGTCGATCATGATCCCCAACTCGAATCCCGAGCATAAACTGATGCAGCCAAAACGTGTGCGTTTGCACATTGCCGGTATTTTGCAGTTGAGTGGTCAACTCGATCACAGTTTTGCCATGATCCCGCTGGCGGATGCCCAACAATATCTTGATATGGGTTCCAGCGTGTCAGGTATTGCCCTTAAAATGACGGATGTTTTCAACGCCAATAAGCTGGTACGCGATGCGGGTGAAGTGACCAACAGCTATGTTTATATTAAAAGTTGGATTGGTACTTACGGCTATATGTATCGCGATATCCAGATGATCCGCGCCATTATGTATCTGGCGATGGTACTGGTGATTGGCGTGGCCTGTTTCAACATCGTCTCCACCTTAGTGATGGCGGTGAAAGACAAGAGTGGCGATATCGCAGTATTAAGAACGCTGGGGGCGAAAGATGGTTTAATTCGCGCCATCTTTGTCTGGTATGGATTGCTGGCAGGGCTGTTCGGCAGCCTGTGTGGGGTGATTATCGGTGTGGTGGTTTCACTGCAACTTACCCCGATTATTGAGTGGATTGAAAAGTTGATCGGTCATCAGTTCCTCTCCAGCGATATCTATTTTATTGATTTCCTGCCATCGGAATTGCACTGGCTGGACGTCTTCTACGTACTGGTCACAGCATTGTTGCTGAGTCTTTTGGCAAGTTGGTATCCGGCGCGGCGCGCCAGTAATATTGACCCTGCGCGAGTCCTTAGCGGCCAGTAAAGGCAGTACATTAAAACAAGGAGCGGCAATGTATTACGGGTTTGATATTGGTGGAACAAAAATTGCGCTTGGCGTGTTTGATAGCGGTCGGCAGTTGCAGTGGGAAAAGCGGGTGCCGACACCGCGTGACAGCTATGACGCATTTTTAGATGCAGTGTGTGAGCTGGTAGCTGAAGCTGACCAACGTTTTGGCTGTAAAGGTTCTGTCGGCATCGGTATTCCGGGAATGCCGGAAACAGAAGATGGTACGCTGTATGCCGCCAATGTCCCCGCTGCCAGCGGTAAACCGCTGCGTGCCGACCTGAGCGCACGTCTTGATCGCGATGTACGCCTTGATAACGATGCCAACTGTTTTGCCCTTTCAGAAGCCTGGGATGATGAATTTACTCAATATCCACTGGTGATGGGGTTGATTCTCGGCACCGGCGTTGGCGGCGGGCTGATTTTCAACGGCAAACCGATTACCGGTAAAAGCTACATTACCGGCGAGTTTGGCCATATGCGTCTGCCGGTTGATGCGTTAACCATGATGGGGTTGGATTTCCCGTTACGCCGCTGCGGCTGTGGTCAGCATGGCTGCATTGAAAATTATCTGTCTGGTCGCGGTTTTGCGTGGCTGTATCAACACTATTATCATCAACCGTTGCAGGCTCCCGAAATTATTGCGCTTTATGATCAAGGCGATGAGCAGGCAAGGGCGCACGTTGAGCGTTATCTGGATTTATTAGCGGTTTGTCTGGGAAATATCCTGACCATTGTTGACCCTGACCTGGTCGTCATTGGTGGTGGCTTATCGAATTTCCCGGCAATCACAACGCAACTGGCGGACAGGCTGCCTCGTCATCTCTTACCTGTAGCTCGTGTTCCGCGCATTGAACGCGCGCGCCACGGTGATGCGGGAGGAATGCGTGGTGCGGCCTTCCTACATCTAACCGATTAAACAACAGAGGTTGCTATGCTGTCGCGTCGGGGTCATCGGTTAAGTCGTTTTCGTAAAAATAAACGCCGCCTGCGCGAGCGTTTGCGTCAGCGTATTTTTTTCAGAGATAAAGTGGTGCCGGAAGCAATGGAAAAACCAAGAGTACTCGTACTGACAGGGGCAGGGATTTCTGCGGAATCAGGTATTCGTACCTTTCGCGCCGCAGATGGCCTGTGGGAAGAACATCGGGTTGAAGATGTGGCAACGCCGGAAGGTTTCGATCGCGATCCTGAACTGGTGCAAGCGTTTTATAACGCCCGTCGTCGACAGCTGCAGCAGCCAGAAATTCAGCCTAACGCCGCGCATCTTGCGCTGGCTAAACTGCAAGACGCCCTCGGCGATCGCTTTTTGCTGGTAACGCAGAATATAGACAACCTGCATGAACGCGCAGGTAATACCAATGTCATTCATATGCATGGGGAATTGCTGAAAGTTCGTTGTTCGCAAAGTGGTCAGGTTCTCGACTGGACCGGAGACGTTACGCCAGAAGATAAATGCCATTGTTGCCAGTTCCCGGCACCCTTGCGCCCGCACGTCGTTTGGTTTGGCGAAATGCCACTCGGCATGGATGAAATTTATATGGCGTTGTCGATGGCTGATATTTTCATTGCCATTGGTACTTCCGGGCATGTTTATCCGGCGGCTGGGTTTGTTCACGAAGCGAAACTGCATGGCGCGCACACCGTGGAACTGAATCTCGAACCAAGTCAGGTCGGTAATGAATTTGCCGAGAAATATTACGGCCCGGCAAGCCAGGTGGTGCCTGAGTTTGTTGAAAAGTTGCTGAAGGGATTATAAAGCAGGAAGCATTGCCTGATGCGCTACGCTTATCAGGCCTACAAGGGGACGCAATTAATTGAATTTGCGGGTTTTGTGGGCCGGATAAGGCGTTCGCGCCCCATCCGGCATAATACACGCGCACTTTTCCGGCCTCTTTTATCGTTTACTCGTCAATAACAATGCGGCAATAAACGTACAGACACCAATTAGCCCTGCCCAGAGTGGCGATATTCTGGTAATCGCAAAGCTATTATCGATATACAAACATAAAGCCTGATAACCCATATTGGCAATAGTCATCGCCACTGCAAATTTTAACGCATAAATAAAACGAGTCGTGTAGCAAAAGATCCAGGAAAATAAGATAAACGTCGCAGCCCAGGCGATAAAACCTAATGTGTTGGTGCTGCCGGGGGGAGCATTTTCATGCTGTTGTCCTGGATGCGGATAATACGTCAGTGGCGGCGTCGGTTGTTTTAATATCTGTGCTTGTAGAACAGCCAATGCATTATTGATTCCCTGATACCAGAGATCTGCATTTAAATAAGCCAGCGTGTGATTTTCTATCAGAAGGCCGAGATGTTTATCGTCCAGACCACTTTCAACCTGGCCGTTGGTGATCATAATTAACCGTGGTTCGCAGGTAGTAAATAGTAACAGAACACTTCCTTTTACATTACTCAATGAAGATGACGCATGCGCCAGCATCGCTTTACCATTTTGTCTGAGACTGGCTTCATTATTAATGTCGGGTAAAATCACAATAAACGGTGCAATTCCCGTTTGTTGGCGAAAAAGCTCGGCTTTACGTGCGATCTCTTCAGCATCCGGTACAGTACCGGTAACATCCGTAAAAAGTGTCTTCATTATTGGAATCAATGGTTTACTGGTTGCTACCAGAGGCAGGAGTATCAGTAAACTGAGCAGTATAATGAATTTTTTCATGGGCGGGACTTCCGTTTCCTGCGAGATTTTTTGGTGGAGGGGAGCGTGATTATCAGACCGACACTACCGAAAATAATGCCTGCTATGCCAACAAAGCCCCATTTAAAAAAATTAACCCAGGGATTGTTTATTTCGGCTTGTTCTGGATGCCCTGGCGGATAATAGACATTGACTCTGTCACCTTCGCTATCTTCATAAAAATCACTACCGATATTCGAATTGAAAATTAGCGTGTAATCTGGCGTAGGGCGAAAGGCAACCACTGGATACCAGGAACCATTATCATCGACGTCGTTTGAGTGATTGTTGTACCAAACGGCATCAACAATGATTCCTTCTGTATGAACCGCGCTTTTGGTAAAAGTAAAATGGTAATAAAAGATGATTGCAGAAATAACGAGCAATATCAGACCGATACCGAGAAAAGCGCGGGATAAAACTTTACTGTCCTGACTCATTAGCCACATCCTTGCTAACTAAAAAACGGGCGGTAATACCACCGCCCGTTTGCTGAATTAACGTCCTGCTTTCAGCTTCTGATAATACTCTTCATAAATGCTGCTGGCTGCGCCAACGTCATTCTGCCATTCACCATTTTTAATGGTTTCAGCATCCGGGTAGAGCGTTTTATCGTTCGCCACTTCCGGGCTTAACAGCTTACGCGCCGCAAGGTTTGGCGTTGGATAACCGATAGTTTCGGCAACCTGTTTTGCCACATCCGGGCGCAGCAGGAAGTTGATCAATTTCAGCGCGCCTTCTTTGTTTTTGGCATTTGCCGGGATCGCCAGGCTGTCCATCCAGAAAATGCCGCCTTCTTTCGGCCACACCACGTCAATTGGCGTACCCGCCTGGCGTGCAACGAAAGCAGAGCCGTTCCAGATCATGCCGAGGTTAACTTCGCCTTCCATGTACGGGTTAGCCGGGTTATCGGAGTTAAACGCTGCGACGTTTGGCATCAGTTTTTTCAGCTCGTTATATGCAGCTTCAATCTCTTTCGGATCGGTAGTGTTACCGGAGTAGCCCAGTTTGCGCAGCGCCATCTGGAACACTTCACGGGCATCGTCGGTCAGCAGCAGGCTACCTTTGTACTCAGGCTTCCACAGATCGGCCCAGCTGGTAACGGATTTCGGATCTACCGCATCACCGTTAACGCCAATCGCCGTCGCCCCCCAGATATACGGAATGGAGTAGTCGTTATTCGGGTCAAACGGCTTGTTGAGCATGTCTGGATCGAGGTTGCTGAAATTGCTTAACTTCGACTTGTCGATCTTCTGGATCATCCCTTCTTTACGCATTTTATCGACGTAATAGGTTGAAGGAACCACCAGGTCGTAGGCACCGTCTTTGTACGTTTTCAACTTGGCGTACATGGTTTCGTTCGACTCGTAAGTCGAATAGATAACCTTAATACCGGTTTCTTTGGTGAACTGTTCAAGCAGTCCTGGCGGCACGTACTCGGTCCAGTTGTAGAAATACAGCGTATTGTTGTCATCGGCGTGAGCGGCGCTCATGCCCAGTGCCAGAGCACCCGCCGCGAGCAGGTGGCGTGACCATTTTTTCATTTAACGTCCCCTGTGTTACCTTTCGTTTTATCACGAGCAATAAGCTGGCTGGCAATTACCATCACCAGCGACAGCACCAGTAATATGGTTGCCAGCGCGTTAACTTCCGGCGATACGCCGACTTTGACCATCGAATAAATTTTTAACGGCAGAATTTCATAGCTTGGTCCGGTGACGAACGAAGAAACTACTACATCGTCCATCGACAGGGTAAAGCTTAACACCCAGCCCGCCGCCACCGCAGGCATTGCCAGTGGCAGAATGATTTTTCGCAGAATGGTAAATTCACTGGCACCGAGATCTTTCGCCGCTTCCAGCATCCGCACGTCAAAACCTTTCAGGCGCGAATACACCGTCACCACCACAAACGGCAGGCAGAAGGTGATATGCGAGAACAGCAGCGACCAGAAGCCAAGCTGAATACCCAGCAGCATAAACAGCACCAGCAGAGAAATCGCCATCACAATATCTGGCGACATCATCACCACAAACAGCATTCCGCTAACGAACGGCTTACCGCGAAAGCGATAACGGTACAGCGCAACTGCCGTCAGTGAACCGATAAGCGTAGCAAACGTCGCCGAAAACACCGCCATTGTTAGTGAATGCTGCGCTGCCTGTAACAGGCTGTCGTTGTTCATCAGCAGGCTATACCATTTGGTGGTAAAACCCTGCCAGTTGATGCCAAAGCGCGAGCTGTTAAAGGAGTTCACAATCAAAATAATGATTGGGATATACAGGTACGCGTAGATAGCGGTCATAAAACCGCCGCGAAGCAGTCGACCGATCATTCGAGTTCCACCTTTTTATTCAGCAGACGAGAAGCGCGCCAGTAAACCAGCAACATCAGGCCCATTACGATAGTCAGCGTAATGCTGGTGGCTGCACCAAATGGCCAGTCACGAATATTGAGGAACTGTACCTTGATGACGTTACCGATCAGCAGGTTTTTCGCACCGCCCATCAGGTCGGATACATAGAACAGGCCCATCGCTGGCAGCATCACCAGCAGACATCCGGCAATAATCCCCGGCATCGTCAGTGGAATAATGATACGGATAAAAGTCTGTAACTTGCTGGCACCGAGATCGCGCGCCGCCTCAAGCAACGGCTTATCCAGTTTTTCGATACTGGAGTACAGCGGCATCACCATAAACGGCAGCAGAATGTAAACCAGACCGATAATCACCGCACTGGGCGTGAACATGATACGGATTGGTGTGTCGATAACGCCCAGCCAGAGCAAAAACTCGTTGAGATAGCCTTTGGTGCTGAGGAAAATTTTCAGCCCGTAGATACGAATCAATGAGTTGGTCCAGAAGGGAACAATCAGCAGAAACAGCAGCAGCGGACGCACCTTGTGTGGCAGCTTCGCCAGAAACCAGGCAAACGGGTAGCCCAGCACCAGGCAGGCGAGGGTGGCGATCAGCGCCATATTCAGCGAGTGCAATAGCACTTCAAAATAGAGCGGATCGAGCAGACGCGTGTAGTTATCCAGCGTAAAGACCATTTTTACGAAACTGGCGTCGTCGCGGGTCAAAAAGCTGGTGCCAATGATCATCAGGTTGGGCAGAAAGACAAACAACACAAGCCAACCGACAATAGTGACAATCACTACATTCTGGAACTTACTTGTGTTCTTCATCAGCCAGTACGACCTCCCAGCTTTCTACCCAATTAATGGCCATTTTTTGGTCGAGAGAGTGGTCAAAGTCAGGATCGTCTTCATTGAAGAATTCGCTGACCATCACCATCTTGCCATTTTCCAGTTCAACAACCGACTCCAGCGTCATGCCTTTGTAGTTACGCTCACGAACGTAACCAATCAGCCCTTCAGCGTGGTTGTCGTCGTTAATCTCTTCAACACGTAAGTCTTCCGGGCGCAGCAGAACATGCAGTTTTTGCCCCGGTTCAACGGCGAAGTTAACGTAGATATTACATTCGCGGCCTTCAACGTTGGCGCGTACGCGCTGCTCGTCTAGACGTTCGATGACAGTGGCGTTAAACATATTGATTTCGCCAATGAAGCCGGCAACAAACAGGTTTTTCGGCTCTTCGTAAATTTCGCGCGGTGTACCATCTTGCTCAATACGACCCTCGCGCATCACCACAATCCTGTCTGACATGGTGAGCGCTTCTTCCTGATCGTGAGTGACAAAGACGAAGGTAATACCAAGCTTACGCTGTAACGCTTTCAGCTCGTTCTGCATTTGCTTACGCAGTTTGTAATCCAGCGCTGAGAGCGACTCATCCAGCAACAACAGACGAGGCTTGTTAACCACCGCGCGAGCAATGGCGACGCGTTGCTGTTGACCACCAGAGAGCTGATGCGGTTTACGTTGAGCGAAGGTTTCCAGTTGCACCATCCGCAGGGCTTCCATCACGCGGGGCGTAATTTCAGCAGCGGGGGTTTTTTGCATGCGCAACCCAAAGGCCACATTTTCGAACACGGTCATGTGGGGGAAAAGTGCGTAGCTTTGGAAAACAGTGTTCACATAGCGGTTTTCCGCCGGAACGTGGGTGATGTCCTCGTTATCCAGCATGATGCGTCCGGAATCAACAGTTTCCAGACCTGCAATCAGGCGAAGAACGGTTGTTTTACCGCAGCCAGAAGGGCCAAGCAGCGTGAGGAACTCGCCATTGTTGATAGTCAGATCCAGCTGGGGAATGACCTCTTTACCATCAAAGCATTTGCGAATTCCCGCCAATTGCACCAGCGGTGAAAGCGAACTCGGTTGTTTATTCAATTTTTTACTCTGTCCCATGTAAACGCAACGGATGGCTTACCGATGCGGGGTTTGTGGTTAACCACCTTGGTGACTCTTAATGAGGGCGGTAATTCTACGGCAAACCGCTTGAATCGCCAATCTTTGTTGTGAATTACTGGCTTAGCTTTATATTCATTAAGGTAATGCTGATAAATATTCCCGCTTGCAGGGGTAAAAGTGACCTGACGCAATATTTGTCTTTTCTTGCTTCTTAATAATGTTGTCACAAAAAGTGAGGGTGACTACATGGATAAACTACTTGAGCGATTTTTGAACTACGTGTCTCTGGATACCCAATCAAAAGCAGGGGTGAGACAGGTTCCCAGCACGGAAGGCCAATGGAAGTTATTGCATCTGCTGAAAGAGCAGCTCGAAGAAATGGGGCTTATCAATGTGACCTTAAGTGAGAAGGGCACTTTGATGGCGACGTTACCGGCTAACGTCCCTGGCGATATCCCGGCGATTGGCTTTATTTCTCATGTGGATACCTCACCGGATTGCAGCGGCAAAAATGTTAATCCGCAAATTGTTGAAAGCTATCGCGGTGGCGATATTGCGCTGGGTATCGGCGATGAAGTTTTATCACCGGTTATGTTCCCGGTGCTGCATCAGCTACTGGGTCAGACGTTGATTACCACCGATGGTAAAACCTTGTTAGGTGCCGATGACAAAGCCGGTATTGCAGAAATCATGACCGCGCTGGCGGTATTGCAACAGAAAAACATTCCGCATGGTGATATTCGCGTCGCCTTTACCCCGGATGAAGAAGTGGGCAAAGGGGCGAAACATTTTGATGTTGATGCCTTCGATGCCCGCTGGGCTTACACTGTTGACGGTGGTGGCGTAGGCGAACTGGAGTTTGAAAACTTCAACGCCGCATCGGTCAATATCAAAATTGTCGGTAACAATGTTCATCCGGGCACGGCGAAAGGAGTGATGGTAAATGCGCTGTCGCTGGCGGCACGTATTCATGCGGAAGTTCCGGCGGATGAAAGCCCGGAAATGACAGAAGGCTATGAAGGTTTCTATCACCTGGCGAGCATGAAAGGCACCGTTGACCGAGCCGATATGCACTACATCATCCGTGATTTCGACCGTAAACAGTTTGAAGCGCGTAAACGTAAAATGATGGAGATCGCCAAAAAAGTGGGCAAAGGGTTACATCCTGATTGCTACATTGAACTGGTGATTGAAGACAGTTACTACAATATGCGCGAGAAAGTGGTTGAGCATCCGCATATTCTCGATATCGCCCAGCAGGCGATGCGTGACTGCGATATTGAACCGGAACTGAAACCGATCCGCGGCGGTACCGACGGCGCGCAGTTGTCGTTTATGGGATTACCGTGCCCGAACCTGTTCACTGGCGGTTACAACTATCATGGTAAGCATGAGTTTGTGACTCTGGAAGGTATGGAAAAAGCGGTGCAGGTGATCGTCCGTATTGCCGAGTTAACGGCGCAACGGAAGTAAGCGAAAAGGGATGCGGCATGTGATGCCGCATCCGGCTTAAACCCAAACTTACCCTTCGAAGAACCAGTATCCGCTATTGACCAGCGCCGCGAGCATCGCGAGGAATGACGGATCTTCCAGCGCATCGCCAAAATTCTCCGCGGTCAGCGCAATGTTGCTGGCGAGTGCATCCAGTGCCGGACGGTGCGGGGAATCGATCTTCTCACCATTGGCATACACGTCGTCGCCAATGCGCAATACTCGCAGACCACCCAGGCGCACCAGCACATCACCTTGTTTCAGCGCATCGTAGATTTCATCTGGCTGATAAGGCGGTTCCGGCGGCGCGATATCCAGTTCATGACGTGACTGGGATATAAACTCGCCAAACCATTGCTTAAAGTGTTCCGGCTGGTTGATCAATTCGAGCATCATCTCACGCAGTTTATCCATTTCTTGCGGCAGAACGTCCGCAGGATGAGCGCGAGGTGGAACATCCGGATCGCTGTAGTAGTTGCCGCCCAGTTCACGTTGCAGCACATAATCGGCAAATCCGCTAATTAATTCCCGCGTATTTGGCGCGCGAAAACCCACGGAATAGTTCATCGCATTTTCCAGCGCGTAGCCTTCATGCGGGAATCCTGGCGGAATATAAAGAATATCGCCAGGCTCCAGCTCTTCATCGATGATGGCTTCGAACGGATCGACCTGTAACAGATCCGGGTGTGGGCAGTGCTGTTTCATTTGCAGCTTTTCGCCCACTCGCCAGCGACGGCGTCCGGTACCCTGAATGATAAACACGTCGTACTGATCGAGATGCGGGCCGACGCCGCCGCCAGGTACAGAAAAAGAGATCATCAGATCATCAATACGCCAGTCCGGTAGTTCACGGAACGGTCGCATCAGCGCGGCGGTCGGCTCATGCCAGTGATTTACTGCTTGCACTAACAATGACCAGTTAGTTTCACCGAGATGATCGTAGCTTTCGAACGGACCGTGGCTGACCTGCCATTTGCCATCCTGGTGACTGACCAGTCGACTGTCGACTTCGCTTTCCATCGCCAGACCCGCCAACTCGTCTGGAGAGATCGGGTCAATAAAATTATTAAAGCCGCGTTTTAACACCACCGGGCGTTTCTGCCAGTGACGTTCAAGAAAATCGGGCCAGTTAAGAGTGAGTTGGTATTCCATGTTAAGCATCCACAGGCTGGTATCTGCAACCGATTATAACGGATGCTTAACGTAATGCGTGAAGTATGGACATATTTATTCATCTTTCGGCGCAGAATGCTGGCGACCAAAAATCACCTCCATCCGCGCACCGCCCAGCATGCTCTCTCCGGCGACGATTTTACCCTCATATTGCTCGGTGATTTCGCGGGCTACCGCCAGCCCTACACCTTGCCCAGGGCGTAAAGTATCAACCCGTTGACCACGGTCGAAAATGACCTCTCGCTTGCTTAATGGAATACCGGGTCCATCATCCTCGACCACAATATAGAGATGCTCGTCGGTTTGCCTTGCAGAAATTTCGACAAACTCGAGGCAATATTTACAGGCATTATCCAGCACATTGCCCATCACCTCGACAAAATCGTTCTGCTCACCGACAAAGCTGATCTCTGGCGAAATATCGAGAGAGATATTGACCCCTTTGCGTTGATACACTTTGTTCAGCGCTGAGGTGAGATTGTCCAGCAGTGGGGCGACCGGATGCAGCTCGCGGCTGAGCAATGTCCCGCCGCGCATACTGGCACGATGCAGGTAGTAGCCAATTTGCTGTGAAATGCGGCTGATTTGCTCCAGCATTACCGGCTCAGCATCACTGACGCTCATCTTTTCACTACGCAGAGAACGCAGCGTACTTTGCAGCACCGCCAGTGGCGTTTTCAGACTATGGGTCAGGTCGGTGAGCGTCGTACGGTATTTGTCGTAACGTTCGCGTTCACTTTTTAACAATCGGTTCAGGTTTCGTACCAGACTGGTCAGTTCTCGCGTTGTGGCTGGATTGAGCAATTCGCGGTTATGTTCTTCCAGTTCGCGGACTTCTTTTGCCAGGGCTTCGATGGGGCGTAAACTCCACCAGGCGGCGACCCACAGCAGCGGGATCACTAACAGCAGATTGGCTGAGAGCACATAGATAAACCAGCTCCAGACCATATAGGAACTTTTTAGCTCCACCGGAATGGTATCCACCACCACAAAGGTTAATTTTGGCATCCGCGATG